>NZ_JARMMC010000010.1:0-90057 GCF_036216745.1 Fictibacillus sp. B-59209
GAGTAGGACGTTGCCAGGCTTATATTATTCCACAGTAGCTCAGTGGTAGAGCTATCGGCTGTTAACCGATCGGTCGTAGGTTCGAGTCCTACCTGTGGAGCCATATTTTGGAGAGCTGTCCGAGTGGCCGAAGGAGCACGATTGGAAATCGTGTATACGGTTACCGCCGTATCAAGGGTTCAAATCCCTTGCTCTCCGCCATAACTTTTCAACGAATGGCCCGTTGGTCAAGCGGTTAAGACACCGCCCTTTCACGGCGGTAACACGGGTTCGAATCCCGTACGGGTCACCATTTTTTATACATATAACTTTTTCGGAGGATTAGCTCAGCTGGGAGAGCACCTGCCTTACAAGCAGGGGGTCGGCGGTTCGAACCCGTCATCCTCCACCATTAATACTTAACTTTTTCTACATTCAAGAATTTGCTTGTAGAGGAAGAGACAGTCATTAACTCGGACATATCGTCCGTAAGCTTAATATTATCGCGGGGTGGAGCAGTCTGGTAGCTCGTTGGGCTCATAACCCAAAGGTCGCAGGTTCAAATCCTGTCCCCGCAACCAAAATGGACTCGTGGTGTAGTGGTTAACATGCCTGCCTGTCACGCAGGAGATCGCCGGTTCGACCCCGGTCGGGTCCGCCATTTTGGCTCGATAGCTCAGTCGGTAGAGCAGAGGACTGAAAATCCTCGTGTCGGCGGTTCGATTCCGTCTCGAGCCACCATTTTTTTTGCCGGTTTAGCTCAATTGGTAGAGCAACTGACTTGTAATCAGTAGGTTGGGGGTTCAAGTCCTCTAGCCGGCACCACTTTTCTTTTCAAGAACTGTAAGAAATTTCTTCTTGAAGAATAGATGAATTTGTATTAAAATAGGATTTGTCTCTCATGGAGGGGTAGCGAAGTGGCTAAACGCGGCGGACTGTAAATCCGCTCCTTTGGGTTCGGCGGTTCGAATCCGTCCCCCTCCACCATCTAAATTTTAGTTGCACATTAACAATTTAGGGGCATAGTTTAAAGGTAGAACGAAGGTCTCCAAAACCTTTGGTGTGGGTTCAATTCCTACTGCCCCTGCCATGTGGCGATTGTGGCGAAGTGGTTAACGCACCGGATTGTGATTCCGGCATTCGTGGGTTCAATTCCCATCAGTCGCCCCATATGATGGGCTATAGCCAAGTGGTAAGGCAACGGACTTTGACTCCGTCACTCGTAGGTTCGAATCCTGCTAGCCCAGCCATCAATGCGGAAGTAGTTCAGTGGTAGAATACAACCTTGCCAAGGTTGGGGTCGCGGGTTCGAATCCCGTCTTCCGCTCCATATTATCTTGTTTGTTTCTGGCGGCATAGCCAAGTGGTAAGGCCAGGGTCTGCAAAACCCTTATCCACCGGTTCGAATCCGGTTGCCGCCTCCACTACATAATTCCCCAGCGCCGGGGTGGTGGAATTGGCAGACACACAGGACTTAAAATCCTGCGGTAGGTGACTATCGTGCCGGTTCGAGTCCGGCCCTCGGCACCATAATATTTTATAACTTAACTGCCTAATGATTAATTGCATGCCGGTGTGGCGGAATTGGCAGACGCGCACGACTCAAAATCGTGTTCCCTTGGGAGTGTCGGTTCGACCCCGACCACCGGTACCATTACATAACATAATAACGTTAAATATAGACGTTCCTTGCACAGTGCAAGGAACGTTTTTTTTTCTTTATACTTTTCAGTACGCAGAGATATACGTTTTTTCTCCATTACATTATCGCATACTAATATACGTGCATTTGGCGCCTAATACTATTCCACTCTCAAATTGTTCACGAAAGAATGAACACTTTGCCAATTATGTGCTCTACCCTAAACAAATGTAAAAAAAAGGCGAAATTTGTAGATAGAAGGCTGTCGGTAATCATATTCAGTATTCCTCTATGGGATTCACAGTAACGACAAAGGAATATTATCTTTAAACAGACAGTTTTGGAAGGGAGTTTCATGAATGAGTGATTTGCAACGAAAGATGGGAACTTTTGCCCTGACCATGGTCGGGCTCGGATCGATCATTGGATCCGGCTGGTTATTTGGGGCATGGAGAGCTGCACAAATCGCCGGTCCAGCCGCTGTTTTTTCCTGGATCATCGGCATGATCGTTATTTTATTTATAGCGCTTTCTTATATTGAATTAGGCGCCATGTTTCCTGAAGCCGGAGGTATGGTGAAATACACACAGTATTCTCATGGATCGTTTGTAGGATTTCTTGCAGCCTGGTCCAATTGGATTGCCATTGTTTCTGTTATTCCTGTTGAAGCAATCGCCTCTGTGCAATATATGAGTTCATGGCCGTGGAAATGGGCAAGGTGGACGCACACGTTAGTGACGGAAGGCACCCTTACCGGGAAAGGATTGGTTATCGCTTCAGTATTGATGCTGATTTACTTTTTTTTGAACTATTGGGCAGTCAGCCTGTTTGCCAAAGCAAATAACCTGATAACAATTTTTAAAATTGTTATTCCTGGACTCACGGTTGGAGCGCTTCTTTTCGTAGGATTTCATGGGGAGAACTTTACATCCGGGCACAGTGTTGCTCCTTATGGATGGGCAAGTGTACTAACTGCCGTAGCTACTTCAGGGATTGTATTCGCGTTCAACGGTTTCCAAAGCCCCATTAATATGGCGGGTGAGGCAAGGAATCCCGGCCGCACTATTCCATTTTCAGTTGTAGGGTCTGTTCTGATCGCAACCGTTATCTACATTTTATTGCAAGTGGCCTTTATCGGGGCTGTCAGTCCTGCCACGATTGCTAAAGGCTGGCATCATTTAAATTTCAATTCGCCATTTGCCGATTTGGCCATTGCACTGGGCATTAACTGGCTTGTCATTTTACTTTATTGTGATGCATTCATTTCTCCTTCCGGCACAGGAACTACGTATACCGCCACCACAGCGAGAATGATCTACGGAATGGAAAAGAACGGTTATTTACCAGAAGTGTTTGGAAAGGTTCATCCTTTTTACCGTGTGCCTCGTCCTGCTATGTATTTAAACCTTGCTGTATGTTTTCTGTTTCTGTTTGTCTTTAGAGGCTGGGGGGTACTAGCAGAAGTAATTTCAGTAGCAACCCTTATCTCTTATATCACCGGCCCAGTTACCGTCATGACATTAAGACGGACAGGCAGGAATCTATATCGTCCATTACGTGTTAAAGCACTAAGCATCATCGCACCATGCGGGTTCGTCTTTGCCTCTTTAACGCTGTATTGGGCAAGATGGCCGCTGACTGGACAGGTGCTATTCTTTATTTTGATTGGCCTTCCAATTTACTTTTATTATCAGGCGAGAAAGAAATGGAAAGGTTTCAAAACGAATTTCCTGGCAGGACTCTGGATGGTTGTTTACTTAATCTGCATGATGTTTATCTCCTACCTGGGAAGTGAAAAATTTGGAGGAGCCAACATCATTCCATTTGGCTGGGATATGGTTCTCATTGCATGCTTAGCCCTTGTGTTTTATTATTGGGCTGTAAAAAGCGGGATTCAAACCGAGTATTTAGACGAAGCAGCTAAACTGAATGAGCAAGTTAGAGTTAAAGAAATGACGAAACGCGGGAACGAATCTGGGGAAGAAGCAGGTTAACTATTACGGTAAAAAGAAGTGCATAAATGGTGCACTTCTTTTTTTATGCTTTTTAATACATCGAGTTATCCGATTGCCAGGAAAATTAAAAATATTTTTAATTTTCAATATAAAAAGAAAGGATTTTTTTGTCATTTATTAGAATACATAGGCTTATAGGTGAATGGTCATTCATCTTCACCTGTATTTTATTCTAAAGCATGGGGGAGTAGCGGATGAAGGTCTTTAGTTTGTTCAAGGCAGAAATGGCGGGAATGGCAGCGAAAAAAGGGCTGCTGTTATCAGTCATTATTGCCTTGCTCGTACCTGTTGTGTACGGCGGGATACTCTTGTCTCCTAGGTGGGGGCCATATGACAACCTGTCAAACCTGCCGGTAGCGGTCGTTAACAACGATCAGGGAGCCGAATCAGATGGGGAGACGATTAATGCAGGAAAGGATTTAGTCGCTGATCTGGAAAAAGGAAAAGACCTCGGCTGGAAATTTGTTGATTCCGATGAGGCGAAAAGCGGGTTGAAGAGTTTGAAGTATTACATGGTCATTGAAATCCCCAAAGATTTCTCTAAGAAGGTAACGACCGTTCTCTCAACCGATCCTCAAAAACCGGAATTGAAGTATGTGCAGAATGAAGGTTTAAACTTTATGGCTGCACAGGTTACAAAGAGCGCGACAGCACAGATCCGGGAAAAGCTGGCAGACCGGATTACGGAGAAATACGTGAACAATATGTTTGTCAGCCTGAAAGATGTGTCTGACGGGTTTCAGACGGCTGCAGATGGTTCTTCAAAGCTAAATGGAGGCACATCTGATTTACAGAAAGGAACCGGCACACTTTTGGAATCGCTTACAAATAACTCAGGCGATATATCCAGACTTGCTGCAGGAGCGAAAGAACTTGAAAAAGGAACAGGGCAGATGTTTCAATCCCTGTCTGGAAAGCAGAATGATATTACCAAATTAGCCAATGGCTCGGCGCAGGTCAACAATGGCCTTGGACAAATGCTTCAATCCTTGACAAGCAAGCAGGGTGATATTAAAAAGCTAGCGGACGGAACGAGTGATTTGGAAAAAGGCACAGGACAAATGCTGCAGTCATTGACTGCTAAGCAGGGAGATATCAAACGTCTTGCTGACGGCTCACAGACTCTTAAAAATGGAACAGATGAACTTTTAACTTCATTAAAAGGCGGCTCAAAAAACATAGCTGCTTTAGCGGCAGGATCACAAGCCGCGAATGAGGGGACAGGATTGCTGCTAGACAATCTCAAGGAAAAACAGCAAGGTGTTGCGGATTTGGCAGCTGGTGCAGATTTGCTAAATCAAAAGATACCTGACCTTAAAAAAGGAACATCTGACCTGTTAAAAGGTTTAGAACAGACACAAGGTGCTCTTAAAGAAAAGGTATTGCCTATAAGTCAGCAGGTTGCAGCTGGCATTGGTGATGTTACCGCTCAATCACAAGCATTAGGAGGGGGCTTGCAGCAATTATCCTCTGATCTACAGGCATTTTTAAAAGAACACCCTGAATTGCAAAATGATCCTAAATTGCAAAAAATCGTAGGAACAGGTAAAGCTTTATCTGATGCCGCCAATAAACCGGAAAATAAGATAAAGTTAGAAAAACTACAACAGGGTGCAAATGGCATTGCTGCAACACTAACTGAACATGATGTACCAAGTAATTTATCAGTTGCAGATGGGATAAAGCAACTGGTTCAAGGCCAAAGAACTATTGATAATGGTGTAGGACTGCTCAACGAGAAGGTGCCAGCATTAAAAAATGGAACTCAGCAAATTAAAGATGGCTGGAATACCATGGTAACTAAAGTCGGTGACCTTCATGCAGGCACATCACAGATTGCAGCCGGCAACGCAACCGTCAATAAGGGCTGGGGGACGATGACGGATGGTGTTACGAAGCTAGATGCAGGCGCAGGCCAAATATCAGACGGAAATGCTTCAGTGAATAAAGGATGGAAGGACCTAAAAGGTGCCACAACCCAAATCCATGATGGACAAGTCCAGGTGAGAGATGGGAATGCCGATGTCAATAAAGGATGGCATAAGCTGACTGACGGTACAAGTAAACTATATGCCGGGTCTGGACAGGTCAGCGATGGAAACGCGGATGTTGATAAAGGGTGGAAAGACCTCACATCAGGTGCAAATAAAATCCATTCAGGAACGATGCAGGTTAGTGATGGAAATGCAACAGTGGAAAAAGGATGGGGAGATTTAACTTCAGGTGTCACCCGGTTAAATGATGGTGCCCAAAAACTGAATGATGGTTCAGCTGAACTGGCTTCGGGATTGAAAGATGGAGCAGCTAAAACAAGCAGCCTGAAAACCCCTGATCAGAAGAATTTCAACATGTTTGCTTCACCAGTGAAATTAAAGAGCGATAAGGTGTTCAAATATCCGCATTATCGTGATTCAACAGCTCCTTATGTATTAACTCTTGCATTGTTTGCCGGAATTTTGATCATGTCCATGTTCATGAATTTCAAAAGACCGGAAGACGTATCAGCAGCTGCCTGGTTCGGTGCAAAGTTTATGAATTTATCCGTTCTGGCTATTGCTCAAGCTTTGCTGCTTTCCATTGTTGTTATGGTCTTGGCAGTAAACGTTGAGAACCCGGCAGGATTTGTTCTATTCGCTATTTTTGTTAGTATCGTATTTTCTGCAATTGTCAGCTTCTTTGCTGCACTCGGAGTGATTGGACGGTTTCTTGGACTGGCATTTGTTGTGCTCCAGCTTTCCATTACAGGAGCGAATCTTCCAATTGACATGCTCCCTGCCAATATGCGGACTTTAAGTGAGTTCCTGCCGTTTAGGTACAGCATTGCAGGATTTAAGTCTGTTCTATCTCTGGATGCTCCAGGAACCGCCTTATTTAATGCAAGTGTCCTGTTTATCTATCTTGCAGTATTTGCTCTTCTGGCGTTTGCAGTCATGCTTATAAGCAGCGGAAGTTATAAGTCACAAGATGACACAGCAGGACTGAGAGCATAAAAAAATAATATAACAGGTTGTCATATTATTTGAAGTTTGGGACTATATTGAATCAAGGCAGTTGTAGGTTTTAGCGCAGTACTTCGTTTTAAATGAAGTACTGCGCTTTTTTTATTGAACGATAAAAGATTCTGCAGAACCGCCATGAATCTGGATAAACATTTTTTCAATCGCAGCCAGTAGCTTGGCACTTTCTTCTGTTGACATGGAAGGGCGCAAGTAAACGATCTGGAGCGCACTTGTCACATCAGGGGAAGTCATTGTGCGCTTGGAGTCAACGATTGGACTGCCAAACGGGCCGTTGGCATCAGAGGATAGCAGTTTGCCCTCCATGTTCATTAAACGGCCGTTTAATCCCTCGTATTGATCCTCAGGACTGCCAAGCCTTACTTCAACCTCACCGCTTAACGCTGCTGCATTATAAATCCCGATAGGTACACCATATTGAAGAGAAAAGAAATTATTAACGTCTACCGCTGAATTGACCAAACCTATGTCCTTTCCGCTATAAACTCTTCGAAGCAGGGCTTCTGCAGAAGGTCTGTATCTGGAGGGATCCATGGAAAGCGCCTTGAAGGTTTTTCTCCATTCCTGAACCCCGGGGTTGTCAGATACACTGAGCTGCTCAGCATCCAATTTCAGCGATTCAAGAAATAATTGGAATCTGCCCTTTAGCATTTGCGGTGATTCTCCAATCACGATATCATGATATAGTATTGTTCCCAGTTTAAAGGAAGGGACAAGCTTTTTAATATCCTCTGCTAGTTTTATCATCAGATCACCTTGGCTTATCAATGTATTTTATAGATAGTTTACCATAGATGAAGAAATCCTTTTATGGAGAAAGGAGGTACAGTTATGACAGGCGCCCAGTTTAAAGAAGAGCTTATTGCATATAGTAAATCAATTGGTATCGACAAAATTGGATTTGCTTCTTCAGATGTTTTTACTGAATTGAAGGAAAGGCTTATCCAGCAGCAGGAGCTCGGTTATCAATCAGGGTTTGAAGAAGAAGACATTGAAAAGAGAACGAACCCTCAGCTTTTGATGGAAGGTGCACATACCATTATATCCATCGCTCTAGCTTATCCTTCAAAAATGAAAGATGCTCCCCGAAGTGTAAAAGGTGCACGCAGAGGGATTTTCTGCAGGGCATCCTGGGGAGTGGATTATCACCACATCTTGCGTGGGAAGCTCCGGCTGTTAGAGGCCTTTATTGCAGAAAAGGTTCCGGAGGCAGAGGTGATGTCAATGGTCGATACCGGGGAATTGTCCGATCGTGCTGCTGCAGAGCGTGCGGGAATTGGATGGAGTGCAAAGAATTGTTCCACCATCACACCGGAATTCGGCTCTTATGTGTATCTAGGCGAATTGCTGACTACCGTATACCTTCCTCCCGATACACCGATTACCGATCAATGCGGAGATTGCACGATTTGTATCGATGCATGCCCAACTGGAGCCCTTGTACAGGGAGGACAGCTGGACTCCAATAAATGTATTGCTTTCTTAACACAAACGAAGGATTTTCTTCCTGACCAATACCGTGAAAAAATAGGAAACCGTTTATATGGCTGTGATACCTGCCAGACGGTATGTCCGAAAAATAAGGGGAAGGATTTCCATCTTCATCAGGAGATGGAACCGGATCCTGAGATAGCGAAGCCTTTATTAAAGCCGATCCTTCATATGAGCAACCGGGAGTTCAAGGAAAAGTTCGGCCATGTCTCCGGCTCATGGAGAGGGAAAAAACCGATCCAGCGAAATGCTATTCTTGCTCTTGCTCATTTTAAAGATGAATCAGCTGCAGATGAACTCGTCCAGCTGATGAATGAAGACCCTAGACCAGTAATTAGGGGAACAGCGGCCTGGGCTCTAGGGAAAATAGGGGCAGTGAACGCAAGAAATCATCTTAATGCGGCAAAAGAACGAGAAAAAGACGGAAATGTGGCTGCAGAAATCGATAAAGGGCTGAATTTGCTTGAAAATCACGGAATTTACTAATCGCATCACAGGAACATGTCCGTTAGTATAGAAATCATTAAGAAAATAAAAGAAGGGATTTTTATGTGTAATATAAAAACATTATTCTCATATGAGGAAATGAAAAGCCCGATTGGCCTCCTGACTATTATTGCAACCGAAAATGGTGTTTGCCGGATTGACTTTGGGAGCCTTGAAGAAAATTTACCATCCCTTCAATCCTGGATGTCGAAGAACTACCTTAAGGGGGAACTGATTCATTCACCAGGACAGCTGCAGAAGATTGTTGAGCAGCTTGAGAGCTACTTCAGCGGTACACTGCAGGAGTTTTCTATTCCATTAGACCTGTATGGCACTCCTTTTCAAATTAAAGTTTGGGAGCAACTGAAGGGAATTCCTTATGGCGCTACATGCTCCTATAAGGATATCGCACAGGGAATAGGCGCCCCGAAAGCAGTGAGAGCTGTAGGCAGCGCAAACAATAAAAACCCAGTCCCCATCGTTATTCCATGCCACCGGGTAGTTGGAAGCAATGGTGCGCTTGTAGGCTATGGCGGCGGATTGGATAAAAAAGAACTTCTTTTAAACATTGAAATTCAAAACATTATACCAAAGACCTCATGAACCGTTTTTAAACGGTTCTTTTTTTTTGGCTCTGTTTCATATGCTGATAGTACGTTAATATTGCAACACGGGGGTGGCCTATGTACTGGCTGGAGCATCTGAAGTTCTATATTCAGCGGCTGACCGATTGGATGGTCAACGAAAAGTGGACTGATAGTGTTTATTTGCCATTGGAAGAAAGGGAGAGTTTTGCCCGCAAAAAACAGGCATTGCATGAGAGAAATGCCGTCCTTGTTAACAATAATGTAGAAGCACAGGTTCTTAGGCATTCCAACTTTGATGATCTTCGTCAGGTGGATTACATTCTTCACTTCAGTAACCTGATCAGGCATGGTTATGATTTTTATGTAGAAGAATGGACCCAGGAGAGGAGAGCGGTCTTTAAAGAAGATCAGCTGATCAGTGATAAAGTGTTAAATCCTGAAGGGCAGCATAAAGAAAAAGTAAAGATCGAAAGAGAGACTGAGTCTCCCGTCCTTCGAAAGCAGCCGTATGACCGGCTGGCGGCAGTAAGGTATGCGGAAAGATGGTGGAATACGTATAACCCTTCCTTCAAATCCTTTGATGTCGATTGTACAAACTATATCTCACAGTGTCTTCATGCTGGCGGGGGCATTCCTATGGTCCATCATGGCACCCGTTCAAAGGGATGGTGGTTTAAACATCATGACTGGAGCTACAGCTGGACGGTAGCTAACGCCATGAGATGGTATTTGAGCGGCTCCAAATCACAGCTGCAGGCGAGGGAGGTGTCTTCAGCGAGCCAGCTCATACCAGGTGACGTCATCTGCTATGATTTTGATGGTGACGGGCATTGGCAGCATACAACGATTGTGGTAGCCAAGGATTCTTCTGGAGAGCCGCTGGTCAATGCACATTCAACAGACAGCCGGATGAGGTTTTGGAAGTACGAGGATTCCACCGCCTATACCCCGCAAATCAAATATAAGTTTTTTCATATTGTGTAAAAACGTGTGCCTCAAGGCTATATTCCGATAAAAGTGCTATAATAATGGAGGAATAAGCATTCGAGGTGAGAGTTTTGGGTTTACATGTCGTTCTTTATCAGCCCCTGATTCCGGCCAATACCGGAAATATTGCCCGTACATGTGCGGGAACAGGAACATCTCTGCATCTGATCCGTCCGCTTGGATTTTCAACGGATGATAAACAGTTGAAGAGGGCAGGACTGGATTACTGGGAACACGTTGATGTTCATTATTATGATTCTCTGGAGGAACTGTTCGAGTGTTTTCCAGAAGGATTGTATTACTATATTACCAAATTCGGAAAACAGCGCTACTGCGATATGAATTACAGCGAGTCATCACGCGATCACTTTTTTGTGTTCGGCCGTGAGACGACCGGATTGCCGCAAGAGCTGCTTAAGGCAAATGAGGAACGCTGTTTCAGACTGCCGATGAACGAGAATATTCGCTCACTGAACCTGTCCAATACCGCAGCGATTTTAATTTATGAAGCATTGAGACAGCAGGAGTTTCCAACATTGGATTAGCGCAAAAAAAATAAAAAAACGTCCCATATTGGGGCGTTTTTTTATATGTACAGCTTATTTTGCTCCGGGATTGTCATTGTATCCCGCAGTGAAAATGGCGGTTAAGAACGCGAGCATAACTCCTAGTATAAGGATGAAACTCATGCGATCTCCTCCTTTGGGTGCAATTTTCCATATCCTTTCTTTATTATATCGAAACCGCTGTATCCGCACAACGTAAAACTGGTGTAAAAAACTAGCTTGAAAAATATCAAGACTAATCCATCGTCATGACACATAACAATACTAAAACCACTATCATTTTTGGTACTGCTACAACAAAGTTTTTCTATCGGAAAAACAAAAAACAACTTGAATGATTGGGGACATCCTCGCATAAAGTAGATTAACAAACGAAGGATGCAAACACTACGCAAGGGGGTACACATGGATATTTTAAGTAAAATCCAATTGCACCGTGAAGAGGAGAGGCGTCTTGCCTGGGAAGGTACCTTCGGAGAATACCTTGAGATTTTAAAGGAACGCCCTTATGTCGCTCAGTCCGCTCATTCCCGAGTCTATAATATGATTAAAGATGCAGGAATAGAGGAAGTGAATGGAGCCAAAAGGTATAACTTTTTCACCAACCAGATTTTTGGGCTAGAGGATTCAATCGAAAGGCTAGTAGAGGAGTATTTCCATCCTGCAGCTAAACGGTTGGATGTTCGAAAAAGGATACTTTTACTGATGGGGCCTGTTTCCGGAGGGAAATCCACGATTGTTACCATGCTGAAACGAGGTCTGGAGAAATATTCGAAAACAGATGGAGGAGCGGTATTTGCCATCAAAGGCTGCCCGATGCATGAGGATCCATTGCATTTGATTCCTCATCATCTGCGTGAGGATTTTTTTGAAGATTATGGCATCAGGATCGAAGGCAGCCTGTCCCCTTTAAACACGATGAGGCTTGAAAAAGAGTATGATAATTGCATTGAAGATGTGATGGTTGAACGAATCTTTTTTTCCGAAGATAAAAGGACAGGGATTGGAACATTCAGCCCATCCGATCCAAAATCACAGGATATTGCTGATTTAACAGGAAGTATTGATTTTTCAACGATCGCAGAGTTCGGATCAGAATCAGATCCCCGTGCGTACCGCTTTGATGGAGAGCTGAATAAGGCGAACCGGGGGATGATGGAGTTTCAGGAAATGCTGAAGTGTGATGAAAAGTTCCTCTGGCATTTATTATCTCTTACTCAGGAAGGCAACTTTAAAGCGGGACGATTTGCGCTGATCTCTGCGGATGAATTGATTGTCGCTCATACGAATGAATCGGAATACCGGTCATTTATCGCCAATAAGAAAAATGAAGCTTTACATTCCAGGATTATCGTTATGGGAGTTCCGTACAACCTAAGGGTTTCTGAAGAAGAACGCATCTATGGAAAGATGATCAAAGACAGTGATATGTCCCATGTCCACATTGCTCCTCATGCCTTGAGAGTTGCAGCGATTTTCTCAATACTAACCCGTTTGAAGGACTCAAAGAAGCAGGGTATGGACCTGATCAAGAAAATGAGGCTGTATGACGGCGAGATCGTGGAAGGCTACAACCATATCGATCTGGAAGAGCTGCAGAAGGAGTTTTCGGATGAGGGAATGAGCGGAATCGATCCTCGTTACGTCATTAACAGGATCTCTTCTGCCATCATCCGCAAAGACATTCCATCGATCAACGCACTCGATGTTCTCCGCTCTATGAAGGATGGACTGGACCACCATGCTTCGATTACGAAAGAGGATAAAGAGCGCTTTATTAATTTTATCTCCCTGGCACGAAAGGAATATGATGAGATTGCGAAGAAAGAAGTTCAGAAAGCCTTTGTTTATTCTTATGAAGAATCTGCAAAAACACTGATGGATAATTACCTCGACAATGTGGAAGCTTATTGCAATAAAAATAAACTGAGAGACCCGCTGACTGGTGAAGAGATGAGCCCGGACGAAAAGCTGATGCGGTCTATTGAAGAACAGATTGGAATCTCTGAAAATGCGAAGAAAGCATTCCGGGAAGAAATTTTAATCCGAATTTCCGCTTATGCGAGAAAAGGAAAGAAATTTGATTATAATTCCCACGAACGCTTAAGAGAAGCAATCCAGAAGAAGCTGTTTGCAGATTTGAAAGATGTTGTTAAAATTACGACTTCTTCAAAGACACCTGATGAAACACAGCTCAAAAAGGTAAATGAAGTCATAGCCCGCCTCGTCGAAGACCATGGGTACAATACGACATCAGCGAACGAACTCCTAAGGTATGTAGGAAGCCTTTTAAACCGCTAGTTATTAAAAACGCATCCCTATGATTTCATAGGATGCGTTTTTTTTATAAAGTCTTGCCCAGAAGTATGACCCAAGGCAAAAAAATATGTGGATTATAAAAGAATAAAGGGGACTTAGAAAGAGAATACCTTGTATTATGATAAACTATAGTGGTAAATTGATACTAAACGCTAACAAAAAGGAAGTGAAAGGATGAGTTCCAGGGAGGATAGCAGCCAATTATGGGATTGGATCAAAGCCATTGGAATAGCACTTATACTAGCGTTGCTGATAAAGAAATTTTTATTTGAACAGTACGTAGTTTATGGAGAATCCATGATGCCGACCATTCAAAATGGAAACAGGCTGATTGTAAATAAATTAGGCTACAATCTTGGTGAGCCTAAACGGTTTGATTTGATTGTGTTTCATGCGAATGCGAAAGAGGACTATATTAAACGGGTGATTGGCATGCCGGGTGAGCGGATTGCCTATCAAAATGATCACCTTTATATCAATGGCAAACAAATTGATGAGCCCTATTTAGATGATTACAAGAAGCATATTACAAGCGGGAATCTGACAGGTGATTTTACATTGGAAGAAGTAACCGGCCAAAAGGTCATTCCAAAAGGAAAAGTCTTTGTTATGGGAGATAATCGGCTGCACAGCATTGACAGCCGCCATATCGGGCTGATCGATATGAAAAAAATAGTGGGTGAAGTAAACCTGCGCTATTGGCCTGTAAAAGAGCTTGAAGTTATCAAGTAAGTTTATTGAGATTGGAATAAGGGAATAGTGCACGTAAGAGGTGATGGTATATGTCGAGAGAACAGGATTATACAGAAAAACC
This sequence comes from Fictibacillus sp. B-59209, assembly GCF_036216745.1. NCBI lineage: Bacteria > Bacillati > Bacillota > Bacilli > Caryophanales > Fictibacillaceae > Fictibacillus > Fictibacillus sp. B-59209. The sequence goes on from NZ_JARMMC010000010.1 coordinate 13,904, forward strand.
AAAAAACAGCTCCATGACTCCAAACTTTAAAGAAATGAAGGAACATGGAAAGGTAATGGAGAAAATGTCCACGAATGAGGATGTAGAGAAACGCGGAAAAACGCCTGACCCTGCGCAGTATGAACATAACAATAAAAAGAAGAATAACCAGTAAAAACCTGTTTCGGGTAACCGAAGCAGGTTTTTTGATTAGAATGAAAATTGCCTGTTTACTATTGAGAATGAATCTCATATAATGAGAATATACATTGATAATAATTATCATTCTCTCAGGGGTGCTAAAATATGGTTTTAACGGATATTAGAGCTGGCGGAAAAGCAAAAATCATAAATACAGAGCTTGTGAATACATTGGTACGCAGAAGACTGCTTGATTTGGGAATCATGGAAGGAACTGAAATCATCATCAAAAGAATTCTTCCGTTTGGAGGGCCTTTTGCTGTTGAAGCAGGCGGACAATGGGTTGGGATCCGCAGAAGTGAAGCAAAAATGATTCAGGTCTGCCATTCATGATTGAAATCGCACTAGCCGGTAACCCGAATACCGGAAAGACATCTTTGTTTAACATCCTAACGAATTCTTACGAATATGTAGGAAACTGGTCAGGTGTAACCGTAGAAAAGAAAGTCGGAATGCTGAACAATAAAAAAGGGCACTTGATTGATCTGCCCGGAATCTATTCACTTAACCCGCTTTCAAAAGATGAAGGGGTTGCAACCCGTTTCCTGATTGAAGAACAATTTTCCATGGTTTTAAATATCGTTGATGCTTCACAGCTTGAACGTAACTTATACTTAACGATTCAGCTTCTCGAATATGGCAAGCCCGTAGTCATTGGCCTTAACATGGTGGACGTTGCTAAAGGCCGCGGGATCTCAATAGATGAAAAAAAGCTGTCTGAAAAGCTGAATAGCCCTGTTCTTCCAATCGTCGCCAGAACAGGTTCTGGCTGCAAAGAGCTGGCGGGGCTGTTGACCAATGAGCAGCAAGTGAATCAGCCTTTATATATTTCCTATGGCAGTATACTTGAAAAAGCAATGGATCAATTAGCGGCTAAAATTCCTGACATTGACGGCTTGCCGCCTAAGCGATGGCTTGCTCTTCAGTTCTTTGAAGGAAATGATGTCGTGCGCACATTGCTTCAATCGTACATTGCAGAGGAAGAGCTCCAGACGTTGCTCGCAGAGACAGAACAACGTATTCAAAGCGAAGAAAAAGCTAAATCATTGCTGTATTTTATACGAGCTGTCCGAGCCGCCTACATCCAGGATATTGTGGACGTCTCCTTAATAAAAGGGAAAGACGTAAAATATACATTATCCGATCGCATTGATAACATCGTAACGAACAAATTTTTAGGTATTCCTATTTTTATTTTTTTCATGTACTTCATTTTCAAACTCACATTTGATTGGCTTGGGAGCCCAATTTCTGATATGCTCGATGGATTCCTGACGGGTCCTTTAACAGATACATTGAAATCCATCCTGCAAGCAGCCGGTGCTTCTTCATTTATCCAGGCAGTGATTCTGGATGGCATCGTGGCTGGAGTGGGAGGAGTTCTTGTATTTGTACCCCAGATCATGATCCTTTTCTTCCTGATCTCTTTCATTGAAGATTCAGGATACATGGCGAGGATTGCCATGGTTATGGATAAGACGTTAGAGAGCATCGGGTTGAACGGGAAAGCGTTTATCCCCATGATTATCGGTTTTGGATGCAACGTTCCAGGAATTATGGCAGCGAGAACGATTGAGCAGCCAAAGGAACGCCTCTTAACCATTATATTAACGCCGTTGATGTCCTGTTCCGCACGGCTGTCTGTTTACAGCCTGTTTGTGGGAGCGTTCTTTACACAAAATCAAGCGCTTATAGTGCTCTCTCTTTACCTATTGGGAATTCTGATTGCACTGACTCTGGCCAAGCTTTTCTCTTCAACCATACTTAAGGAAGAGAGTTCGATGTTCGTGATCGAGCTTCCTCCTTACCGCATTCCACAATGGCGTACGCTCATGAGGAATACATGGGAAAAAGGGAAGGGGTTTGTTAGGAAAGCCGGAACCTTTATCTTTGGAGGATCGGTCGTGATCTGGTTCCTGAGTTATGCAGGTCCGTCCGGTTTTGACGTTGAAATGAATAAGAGCTTCCTGGCCATGATCGGCGGAGTGCTCGCTCCACTGTTTGAACCTATTGGATTTGGCAGCTGGCAGGCGGGAGCTGCTTTACTGACAGGATTCCTCGCCAAAGAAGTTGTCGTATCCACGATGAATATTATTTATGTGGCACCTGATCTTCACACACTGCAGGGCGTGATGGCGCACCACTTCACTCCATTGGCGGCTTATAGCTTCATGGCATTTTTACTGCTGTACGTCCCTTGTCTTGCAACGGTTGCCGTAATCAAAAAGGAAACCGGATCAACTAAATGGACATGGTTTTCGATTATCTACGCCCTTATCATCGCTTACCTGGTTTCATTGGTGATCTACCAGGGCGGAAAGCTGCTCGGCTTTTAAGTTTTAACGGAAAGTAGGGATAATGAATGCTGCTTAATATTTTGCTCGGCTTACTTATTTTTGGATATGCAGGCTTCACCATTTTCCGATTTGTAAAAAAGAGCAAACAAGGAAAATGCGCAACCTGTGCATTGAAGAAAGGCTGCCAGTCCGCATGCAGTGATATGATGGATGATAAAGTTGCCTTATCAAACTACAATAAATAACTTTCAAAGCATTCCATGTTCTTCATGGGGTGCTTTTTTTGTGCCGTTTGAAGATGGAGTTGAGCGAAAATCTAAATAATTGAGCCAAACGGATGATTAATTGATTCTAATTCGAAATAATTGAGCCAAACTAGCGTTTAATTGTAACTAACTGGAAATTCAGACTTTTTCACTTGCGATACAGCCCCCCGTACCCAAAGAAAAAGACTTAAGGGTCCTGCTTCTTGTTGAGCAAACCTACGCTTATCTCAATAGATTGAAAAATGTGTCAATTACTTAGCAATTCTCATCTTGTACTGCATAGGATAAAGTAACCAACCCTTTTTCAATTCAAAAGCGGGTGGTTCTTTTATCAATTGACCCGATTTCATTCAAATAAAATAATGAGCCAATTAAAAAAGAAGGAGGGGAAATAATGAGCGAGGAAGCTAAAAACAATTTTGCCGTTTCTCAAGAGAACTGGTCCCTCCACCGCAAAGGCTATCAGGATCATCAGAGACACATGGAAAAGGTCCAGGAGGCCATTAAAAACAACCTGCCAGATCTAATCAGTGAAGAAAACATTATTCTATCCAATGGGCGTGATGTTATTAAAATACCAATCCGTTCCCTGGATGAATACAAAATCCGATACAATTATGAGAAGAATAAGCATGTAGGGCAGGGGGACGGTGACAGCCAGGTAGGAGACGTGGTGGCGAGAGATGGGAACGGAAACCAGGCTGGAGCTGGAAAGGGCAAAGGTCAGGCAGGCGACAAGCCGGGAGCCGATTATTCGGAAGCGGAAGTATCACTTGCAGAGCTTCAGGAATTTTTGTTTAAAGAGCTGGAATTGCCGGATTTAAAACAAAAAGAACAGGACAATATCGTTCTGGAAAAGGTTGAGTTCAACGATATTCGCAAGACTGGATTAATGGGGAACGTAGATAAGAAACGCACCATTCTAACTGCTTTTAAGCGCAATGCCTTAAAAGGAAAACCGGCAATAGCACCCATTTATAACGACGACCTGCGTTTTAAAACCTGGAATGAAGTCGTAAAACCGGAATCAAAAGCTGTAGTCCTTGCTATGATGGATACATCAGGATCAATGGGGATTTGGGAAAAATACATGGCAAGAAGTTTTTTCTTTTGGATGACCCGTTTTTTGCGTTCCAAATACGAAACAGTGGAAATTGAATTTATTGCTCATCATACAGAAGCGAAAGTTGTAACAGAAGAAGATTTCTTTTCAAAAGGGGAGAGCGGAGGAACGATTTGTTCGTCAGCTTATCGTAAAGCCCTGGAATTAATTGAAACAAAGTATTCACCATCACGGTTTAATATTTATCCTTTTCATTTTTCAGACGGTGATAATCTGACAAGCGACAATGCTCGTTGCGTTAAGCTTGTGCAGGAAATTATGGAGCACAGTAATATGTTTGGATATGGCGAGGTCAATGCCTATAACCGCCATTCCACTTTGATGAGTGTGTATAAAAACATCACAGATCCTAAATTCAATTATTATATTCTTAAAGAAAAAGCAGATGTATATCATTCCATGAAAAGCTTTTTCAGAAAAAGAGAAGCAGCAAAATAAGCTGCTAACCCATTATCCATGTATTGGATAATGGGTTTTCTTTTATTATGCAGGAAAGTTACATATAACTAATTCATAACCAAATGGGAGGGGACGGAGTCGTTGAATGTTATTCGAATCATGAAGCAGATAGTGTTAGCGGTTATTCTATCTGCTGCTGTGTTGTGCATCTCCCCTAAGATCGCAAGTGCTGCGTGGTTTGAACCGCTTAAGGTGCATTTCTTAGATGTCGGGCAGGCGGATTGCATCCTGATTCAGATGCCAAATGGGAGAAATATGCTTGTTGATGCCGGCGATGAAAATGATGGACCTGAGATCATCCGGTACTTGCAAAGCCAGGGAGTTGTAGACATAGACGTTTTGGTGGCCACGCATCCTCACCATGACCATATCGGATCGATGGACGATGTGATCCGCAATTTTAATGTGAAAAAGATTTATATGCCCAATCTTCCGTATGATACCGCTTATTATCACGATCTTTTCAAAATTATTAACGAAAAGAACATCCCGGTAGAACGTGCCAAGGCAGGAACCAAATTCCGTTTTGGTTTTTCGGTGAAGGTTGATATGCTTGCACCTGGTTCTGCTTATTATAAATACATTAATGATTACTCTGCGGTCTTAAGAATTACACACGGGAAAAACCGCTTTTTGCTGATGGCTGACGCTGGAATGGAATCGGAAAAGGAACTGCTGTCATCCAAAAAGGATTTAAAAGCAAATGTCATTAAAATAGGTCATCATGGAGCAAATACGGGAACAACGATGGCGTTTTTAAAAGCAGTCCATGCGAAGACAGCTATGATCTCGGTAGGAAACAATAATCCCTATCATTATCCATCAAAAGAAGTGCTGTTCCGTCTGGAAAGACTGAATATGACCATCTACAGAACCGATCAGCTCGGAGTCATAACGGCTATCAGCAACGGAAATAAAATTACGTTTCGAACGAACGGATTTAAATAAGGCAGCCTGCTTTGGGCTGTCTTGTTTTTTTGTGATTTTGTAGGTTAAGGTAGGATAAAATATAGTTTGCATAGGAGTAATGTCTAGCTCCAGCGCTTGTCGGATTTTAGCTGGGCACTTGCGTTTTTCTAAAAAAGGCTTCTCCCTTGCACTTTTAGGGCAGGGATAAGAAAATAAAGATATGAAAAGGGAGGATGGGAAGCAAATGATAAAAGCTGTAGTCTTTGACTTTGATGGGCTTATCTTAGATTCGGAGAAGAGTATATATAATGCCATTCAAGAAATTTTTACTGAGCATTCTTGCAATATGCCCTTAGAGTTATGGCAGCAATGCATCGGAACAAAAGATTTTCTGGATCCCTTTGAATACCTTGAAGAACAAATCAACAAGAAGGTCGATAGAAAGGGCTTGCGTGCCAAGCATCATGAGCGGGTACTATCCATGCTCGAGGGTGAAAAACCCTTGCCGGGAGTGGAAGACTATCTTGAAGCTGCTAAAGAACTCGGTCTGAAAATAGCATTGGCAACCAGTTCCTCACGTCAGTGGGTAACGGGGCACCTGGAAAAATTAAATTTGCTTTCCTATTTTGACTGCCTTAAAACAGCGGATGATGTGGAACATGTAAAACCAGATCCGGCACTGTATTTGGAAGCCGTAAAATGCCTTGGGGTTAAACCCAATGAAGCGATCGCGTTTGAGGATTCGGCAAATGGAGCGAGAGCAGCAAAGGCAGCAGGGCTTTATTGCGTGGTCATTCCAAATGAAGTAACAAAGGGACTTGCATTTGGAGATGTAGATCACCAGATGGAATCATTGGCAGAAGTACAGTTGAAGGAACTGATGAACAGATTCTGATGTTCAAAATCCAGGGGGTCAATCACCTAACTTTTGCTGTTGAAAATTTAAGCCGATCGCTGATTTTTTATCAAAATATATTAAAAGCTGAGCTTGTTCACAGAGGGCGGACTGACGCATATCTCGAGTGGGGGCCAGTGTGGATTTGTTTACTGGAACGGGGAGAAGCTAAGAAAGCGGATAGGGTATCAGCAGGTATAGACCATGCGGCTTTCACTGTACTTGAAGCAGATTTTGATCAAGCAGTTGAAATCCTTATAGCTAACGAAGTAAAAATTATCAGAGGCCCTATAGAACGAGGCGGAGGACGCTGCGTTAATTTTTTGGATCCTGATGGCATACAGCTGGAGCTCAACACAGGCTCTTTGGCTGAGAGAATGAGCAATTGGATTTGATGCATGAAAAAGGATAGGAGTGAATCCATTGAGCGAAGTTGATGTTTCCAAATTTGAAAAGAAGATTGAGCTTAGGAATATACAATACAATGATATAGATGAAATACTTGAATTGCAGAAAACCTGTTTCCCAGATCACATGGAGCCGTGGAAGCGCGAGCAGCTTGAAAGCCATCTGGACATTTTTCCTGAAGGTCAGTTTGTAGTTACATACGAGGGAAAAATCATTGGCAGCTGTTCAAGTCTGATCGTTAACTTTGATGAATATGATGACCAGCATACTTGGGACGAGATCACTGATGAGGGGTACATTACCAACCATAACCCCAATGGCTATAACCTATACGGCATAGAAGTTATGGTCCATCCGGAATACCGAAGGATGAAGATCGGAAAGCGTCTTTATGAAGCGAGAAAAGAACTGGCTGAAGAGTGGAACCTGAAAAGTATTATCCTTGGTGGACGCATTCCTAACTATTACAAACATTCGACTGAAATGACGCCGAGAGATTATGTAAAAGAAGTGATTCACCACAATATCTACGATCCGGTACTGACGTTCCAGCTGATGAATGGTTTTACTGTCATGAGGATCAACCGCCATTATCTACCGGATGATAAACAGTCTAAAGAGTATGCGACTTTAATGGAATGGAATAACGTTGATTACCATCCGCATAATACGAGAAGGCATTTTAAAACGAGTGAACCGATCCGTATCACGGCTATTCAATACATGATGAAAACTATCGGATCGTTTGAAGATTTTGCTACACAAGTAGAATATTATACAGATGTTGCAGCCGATCAGGGCTCTGACTTTGCGGTCTTTCCTGAACTCCTGACAACTCAGCTTTTATCATTTTGTGAAGAAAAAAGCCCTAGCCAAGCCATCAGGCGTTTAACAGAGTTTACAGAGGATTACATTGAGCTCTTTACTAATCTCGCTGTCCGTTATAACGTTAATATTATCGGCGGCTCCCACTTCGTTGAAGAGGATGGAAACATCTATAATGTGGCGTACTTATTCCGCAGAGACGGGACAATCGAGAAGCAGTATAAGATCCACATTACGCCAAATGAAAGAAAATGGTGGGGGATTACACCTGGGGACAAGGTTCAAGTATTTGATACAGATTGCGGTAAGATCTCCATTCTGATCTGTTATGATATTGAGTTCCCTGAATTGTCCCGAATTGTTACAGACATGGGAGCTAACATTATCTTCACGCCGTTCTGTACAGAAGACAGACAGGGGTATGTCCGGGTAAGATACTGCTCACAGGCAAGAGCAGTTGAAAATGAGATCTACACTGTCATAGCAGGAACGGTCGGCAACCTTTCCCAAGTTGAGAATATGGATATCCAGTATGCGCAGTCTGGAATCTTTACGCCTTCTGATTTCGCTTTCCCTCGGGACGGAATTGTTGGTGAGTGCCATCCGAACATCGAAACAGTGGTGGTCGGGGACGTTGACCTTGAGATCTTGCGCAGACAGCGCAAGACAGGAAACGTCACTCAGCTCCGTAACCGCAGACTGGATCTTTATGAAGTGGTTCAAAAGAGTAAAAGTAAAGGTTGAAAAAAAATAAAGCGGCAGGAAATTTCCTGTCGTTTTTGCTTATAAATTTTTATTTACCGGGAAATATTGTCGCAGGACATCAGATCATAAGGCAAAAGATAAAAGCGTGTCGAAAGCAGTTTTCGTGGCTTTAGCACTGCGTTATAATAAAAATACTATTGAGAATTTCCCGAATGAGAAGGGAAAACATGCTCGGTAAAGAATTATAGAGGGAGTAGACCCGCACCTAAAAGGAGGAGATTCCGTAATGAACTGGAAGACTGCATATGAAAAATGGCTGAATGAACCGAATCTTGACGAAGAGCTTCAGCTTCAGCTCGAGAAATTAAAAGAAACGGAAACCGGCCTTGAGGATTCCTTTTATAAGAACCTCGAATTTGGCACCGGAGGTATGAGAGGCGAAATCGGCCCTGGTACGAACCGTATGAATACATATACAATCCGCAAGGCGTCAGCAGGCCTTGCAAGTTTTATTGAATCACAAGGGGAGAAAGCAAAGGCGAGGGGTGTGGTCATCGCCTATGACTCAAGGCATAAATCACCTGAATTTGCGATGGAGGCTGCAAGTACATTAGCATCAAAAGGAATTCTAACCTATGTATTTGAAAGCTTGAGACCAACACCTGTGCTTTCTTTTGCGGTCCGCTATTTAAAGGCGTTCAGCGGAATCGTCATTACAGCCAGCCACAATCCTCCTGAGTATAACGGATACAAAGTATATGGAGCGGATGGAGGGCAGCTTCCACCGAATGAAGCGGATCTCTTAACAGAAAAAGTTGAAGAAATCGAAAATGAACTGGCTATCTCTGTTGTGCCTGAAGAGCAGTTAAAAGCGGAAGGGCTCATACAAATGGTTGGAGAAGAAATTGATGAGGCTTATCTTGAGCAATTAAAAAGAATTACCGTAAATCCGGATCTCATCCATGAGATGCAGGATTTGAGCATTGTATTTACACCTCTTCATGGGACTGCTAATCACCCCGTAAGGAACGGACTTGATGCCATCGGCTTTAAAAATGTTACTGTTGTAAAAGAGCAGGAACAGCCAGATCCGGATTTTTCTACTGTAAAATCACCTAACCCTGAGGAGCATGCAGCATTTGAACTTGCTATTGAATATGGAATAGAAAAAGATGCAGACATCCTGCTTGCTACCGACCCTGACGCAGATCGTGTTGGTGTAGCGGTGAAAAACCTGGAAGGTGAGTATGTTGTTCTTACAGGCAATCAGACAGGTGCACTCATGCTTCATTACCTTCTTTCACAAAAACAGGCTCAAGGCTCGCTCTGCCCTAAAGGGGTTGTGCTTAAAACCATCGTAACGTCAGAGCTGGGAAGAGAAATCACGAGCTCGTTTGGCCTGAAAACCATCGATACACTCACCGGATTTAAATTCATCGGTGAGAAGATTAAGGAATATGAGAAGACAGGAGAGCATACTTTTCTGTTTGGATATGAAGAAAGCTACGGATATTTAATAGGGGATTTTGTGCGCGACAAGGACGCCGTACAGGCCTGCCTCCTTGCTGCTGAAGTTGCAGCTTTCTATAAGAAACAAGGGAAAACCATGTATGAGGGCCTCTTGGATGTATTTGATACTTATGGATATCACTTAGAAGGCCTTGAATCATTAACGCTAAAAGGCAAAGCAGGAGCCGAACAGATCCACCATATATTAGACTCGTTCAGAGCCAGTCCCCCAGTGGAAATGGCGGGTAAAGAGATATTGTTTGTTGAGGATTACAGCACAGGGACGAGAACCAAGCTTGCATATAAAGAGGAAAGCAGCATTCACCTGCCAGCATCCAACGTCTTAAAATATGTATTGCGTGACGGTTCATGGTTCTGTTTGCGGCCTTCAGGGACAGAACCGAAGATCAAGTTTTACTTTGCCGTCAAATCAGGCTCCTTCAGCAGCAGTGAAACCTTGCTGCGTGAGCTGAAGACTGACGTTATGAATCACGTCCATCAGCTTATTGCAGCAGCCCAGTAAAAATAGTAAAAAGCAGTCCCGGGATCCGGAACTGCTTTTTTCAGATCAGGAACAATAACAGGGAGATTTCATATGGATAAACAAGACAGGAAAGCAACGATTGATTCTAGGTACATCCAGCAGCATCTGGCCAATGAGCGGACATATCTCGCTTGGATTCGGACGGCCATTGCTATGGCTGGCATAGGGTTTGTATTCTTAAATCTTCACTTTACAATGCAGATCAAAGTTTTTCGAATTGAGGATCAGGTGGTGGCAGCTGTTGGGTTTATCGCTTTTTTGCTAGGAATGGCTACCATTATCTTTGCGACTGTCGATTATTTCAATAAACGAAAACGAATCAATGATCAAACGTTCCAGTCACCGATTCGAATGGTTTTTGTGGTTTCAATTTCCCTCGTTATTGTCATGAGTATTCTGATGGTAAGTTATTTTCTCATGCGGAATATTCTATAAGTAACTGAAACGTTTGACTGTATGGTTCTAATTCTGTAAAATTACTTATTATCTATGCATTGGGGTGATTGATTTGGGAAGTATCGTATCAGCGAACTAGCAGAATTAGCAGGCGTTTCAAAAAGAACCATTGATTATTATACAAAACTAGGCCTGTTAAAGGCTGAACGTTCCCAATCCAATTATCGGTTTTACAGTGAAGAAGCCCTACAGCAGCTTACGTGGATCAATTATTATAAGAAACAGCATCTGCCTTTAGAGAAGATTAAAGAAAAAATGGCATCATTCAATGAAAATGCGGGACAGTATGCAGAAACGATGCAAAAAGTCGATATGCAGCTCAACACACTTGAAAAAGATGTTCAGGATTTAAAGCCTCTTCTTCAACAGCTAAACAAGGAGCAATTAAAACTTGCTGTTAAACATATGCCTGCCGAACGTGCAACTTTACTTCACAGCCTTTTATTGATTATTGGAGAAACGCCGCTTATTTAAGGGAACGCCGAAAGTATCCAGTAAAATAAATCAGGAGGTGACATCTTTATCTCTCCAATTATACGAGAGAATAAAGAGTCTATTTGGACATATTTAAGTTATTCGTAGTAGCATTACTGATTGTACTAACCGCTTTTTTTGTGGCCGCTGAATTTGCGATCGTAAAGATCCGCCGCACAAGAATCGACCAGCTTGTAGAAGAGGGGAACAAAAAAGCCATTGCAGTGCGTAAAGTGCTGTTAAACCTGGACGGTTATCTATCAGCCTGCCAACTGGGAATTACAATCACCGCTTTAGGGCTTGGTTGGCTTGGGGAGGGTACTCTTCATCACTTGCTTCAGCCGGTTTTTGAACAGCTGAGCTTGAGTCCTGCCCTTACTAAAACGGTCACTTTGATTCTTGCTTTTGCCATTATTACTTTTCTCCATGTTGTACTTGGTGAGCTTGCACCTAAAACCTTTGCCATTCAAAAAGCAGAGGAGATCAGCCTGATGCTGTCAGGGCCGCTGATCTTGTTCTACAGAGTCCTGTATCCAGTCATCTGGGTGCTAAACGGAAGTGCGCGGCTTTTAACAAAAATGTTTGGGCTGTCTGCCGTTTCGGAGCATGAAATGGCCCACTCTGAAGAAGAGCTTCGGCTGATTCTTTCAGAGAGTTACAAGAGCGGAGAAATTAATCAGTCAGAGTATAGCTATGTGAATAAAGTCTTTGAATTTGATGACCGTATTGCTAAAGAGATTATGGTACCGCGTACGGAAATCGTTTGTTTATATATTAATAAGTCAATTGAAGAAAATCTTTCCATCATTACGAGTGAAAAATATACACGTTATCCAGTCGTTGATGAGGATAAAGACCATGTGGTTGGCATGGTAAACGTAAAAGAAATATTCTATGACCTGATGTCAGGTGTGGAAAAATCATTGGAGAGCTACTTGCGTCCTATTTTAACCGTGATTGAAACCATACCTATTCAGGAAACCTTAGTGAAGCTTCAGAAACAGCAGGTCCACATGGCCGTCCTCATGGATGAATATGGGGGAACTGCCGGTCTGCTTACAGTTGAAGATATACTTGAAGAGATTGTCGGGGAAATCAGGGACGAATTCGATACAGATGAAACCCCGATGATTTTAAAAGTGACCCCTAGAGTTACCGTGCTTGATGGGAAAGTTCTAATTTCTGAAGTAAATGATCTGTATGGCCTTGATATTGATGATTCCGATCTCGATACGATCGGAGGCTGGATGCTTTCTCAAAACTCCGATATTGTTGAAGGGGATGAGATTGAGTATGAAGGCTTGATCTTCAAAGTAGTGGAAATTGACGGCCACCAGATCAAACGCATTGAGGTTAGTAAAATAGAAATCTCGAAGGATATAGAGGGATCAGTAAAAGCCCCTGAATTAGTTACCGATTTAGAGTAACACATTCATATTAAGTGCCCGCTGTCTAAATAAGATGGCGGGCACTTTTTATGGTTTAGGATTTAAAAATATAGAAATGGAATGGATAAGTGTAAGTGTACTTGTAGCAAATGCCACAGATAAGATGGTGATGAGAGAGTAGAAAAACATGCCCTCGCCCATAAAATACAACCCTGACAAAATAACGGCTGCATCAATAATGAAGATGATGATTCCTACGTTGAGAGAAGAACGTTTAGAAATAAAAAGTGCGAGAAGATCCGTCCCGCCTGTACTTGTTTCGTATCTGAGCATAATGCCGATACCCGTGCCAATCAGTAAGCCGCCGGTGATGGCGCTTTCCATAACTGGAAGATGTATAAATCCCTTGAGAGGCAGGAGCAAATCAATAACAAAAGAAGAAATGAGCATTCCGTGAATACTGTTGATAAAAGAGCTGCGGTCAAATTTCCAGACCAGAAAATAAATCGGTATGCTCAGAAGAATAATGGTCATTCCTACCTTAAACCCCCACACATACTTCAACAGCAGGCCGATACCAATCATGCCGCCATCTAATAAATGAAAGGGCAGGATAAACACATTAATACCGATTCCCATTAAAAAACTGCCGATGAAAACGGCTGTCATCTTTGCAAGCATCATTTGCCTCCTGTCCCTCTTTTTACTACTTTATGAAGCGGGACAGGGATCAATTACTGCACAAAAACTGCCTAAGTATTATTTTTTGGATAAAATGGAATCAAACTCACTGGAGTTTACCATATTTATACTAAATTGATTTTTAAGTTCTTCCAATTGATTCATCGTTTGTTCAAATTCCTCTTCTTCTTCTTCCATATATCGTTTAAAAAAATAAATAGAGTCATCTTTCGTAATTAAAAGAAGTTTGATCTCAAGTTCCAATGGCTGTTTCCCTGAATCTTCATCACTGAACAAAATTCCTCCTGGTGATGTTTCCTTTTGGCTGAGATACATTGTACCTTGTGACGTATGCGTTTTGGAGAATTCAAGTATGTCATCGAATGACTCAGCTTGTCTCATTGAACTCATCCCTTCTACAGGTTTATCTATTCATTTTTCCCGCAGCAAGAAAAATTTAAACAACTGTTTAATCGATAAATATCAGCGGTTGCCCGTGATGTTTGTCCACACCAAAGTACCTTCTCCTGCATCTACTATTAGTACCATCGGTTGGTAATAAAATCGGTGATGAAAGGAGAGTAAGTCATGGGTTTTGGTTTTGATGGCGGAGACGGCTTTGGCCGCCGCCGGGGAGATACGTTTAGAAGAGAAGCAATTGCGCTAATTAACGAACGTGTACAAGTAGATACCGTAAACCAGACATTCCGCGGAAGATTGGTTGCAGTTGGCCGGGATGTCATCGTACTGCGTGTAAGAAGAAACAATTGTACATTCCGCGTTGTTATCCGTATATGCGAGATTGTAGCGATTTTCCCGATCTAACTGGGTTTCGACAGTTAAAAAACATCCCTTTTTCAGGGATGTTTTTTATTTTTTTCTGACGTTTAAAACCGCGTTGTTGCTTAGTTTATCAAAGAAATATATCTAGTTAGCAATTATTAACTTTGACAAACATTTTATAAAGAATATACAATTAGATTATTGTGTTAACGATTACAAACAACAAGAGGTGATATACATTATGAAAAGAATTGGACTAGCATGGCAGATTCTTATCGGTTTGATTCTGGGTATCGCGGTCGGAGCTATTTTTTACGGCAATCCTGGAATTGAAAAGTATTTGCAGCCAATTGGAGATATCTTCATCAGGCTCATTAAGATGATTGTCATTCCGATTGTAGTTTCCAGCCTAATTGTCGGCGTTGCCGGTGTAGGTGATATGAAAAAGCTGGGTAAACTCGGCGGAAAAACTATTCTTTATTTTGAGATCATTACAACGATTGCCATCGCTGTTGGGTTGTTGGTAGCAAATATCTTTAAGCCTGGTGCAGGCGTAGATATGAAACATTTGAGCAAAACAGATATCGGGAGTTATGTAGAAACAGCTAAAACCGCTGGTGAACATGGATTTGCGGAGACATTCGTTAATATCGTTCCTCAAAACTTGTTTGAATCTCTCGTGCACGGTGATATGCTTGCTATTATTTTCTTCTCGGTAATGTTCGGACTTGGTGTGGCAGCAATTGGTGAAAAAGGTCAGCCGGTTCTGAGGTTTTTCCAAGGTACAGCAGAAGCGATGTTTTACGTGACCAACCAGATCATGAAGTTTGCTCCATTCGGGGTTTTTGCACTGATTGGTGTTACGGTATCCAAGTTTGGTGTTACATCCTTGATCCCATTAAGCAAGCTTGTTATTCTTGTGTACTTGACTATGGCGTTCTTTGTTATAGTGGTACTCGGGCTCGTTGCAAAAATTGCGGGTGTTAATATATTTAATATTTTCAGAATATTAAAAGATGAACTGATCCTTGCGTATTCAACATCCAGCTCAGAAACGGTTCTTCCGAAATTAATGGAGAAGATGGAGAAGATGGGCTGCCCGAAAGCCATCGCGAGCTTTGTTATCCCAACAGGGTATTCCTTTAACTTAGATGGTTCAACTCTTTATCAGGCTATCGCGGCATTGTTTATCGCTCAAATGTACGGGATTGACATGCCGATCTCCTCTCAGATCACACTGCTTCTCGTGCTGATGGTAACATCTAAAGGAATCGCAGGTGTTCCTGGAGTATCGTTCGTCGTCCTCCTTGCTACATTGGGAACAGTTGGCATCCCGGTAGAAGGTTTAGCGTTTATTGCTGGTATCGACCGTATCCTTGATATGGCAAGAACCGCTGTTAACGTAGTTGGTAACTCTCTCGCTGCGATCATCATGTCCAAGTGGGAAGGCCAATTTGATAATCAAAAAGCTGAAGCGTATATCAATGAAGTTAAACAAGCATCATAAAAAGAAGCTCCTGCAAAAGCAGGAGCTTCTTTTTTCATTTAATAAGGCTTATTGCTTAAAGTATCAATAAAAAACTGCTATAATTAAAATATACCATAAGTGAAACTTATTACTAGAGGGGGAGTGCTGTTGGAATCACTACAACAACAACAAACGGCTCATAAGAAAATTACAAAGACCAATCTTTTTAAAAGGGTAATTTTTATAGCCCTGGGGGCATTGCTCGTAGCTACAGGCCTTGAAATTTTCCTCGTTCCCAATCAGATCATTGATGGGGGAATCGTCGGTATCTCCATTATTTTGTCTCATTTAACAAAGCTGAATCTTGGCTTGTTTCTTGTCGTGTTAAACATTCCATTCTTTTTCCTCGGTTACAAGCAAATCGGAAAAACCTTCGCCATTTCTACATTATTCGGTGTCATTATCATGTCTATTGGAACATCCTTTCTTCATCCTGTACCCGTTTTAACCGATGATCCTTTATTGGCCGCAGTATTCGGCGGTGTTATTTTAGGGGTGGGCGTCGGTATGGTCATCCGTTATGGAGGATCTCTTGATGGAACAGAAATTTTAGCCATTTTATTCAATACTAAAACACCTTTTTCTGTTGGTGAAGTGGTGATGTTCTTTAACATCTTCATTCTTGCAAGCGCAGGGTTTGTATTTGGATGGGACCGCGCTATGTATTCCTTGATCGCCTACTATATCGCTTTTAAGGTCATAGATGTTACCATTGATGGATTTGATCAGTCTAAATCTGTATGGATCATCAGTGATGAACATATGAGGATAGGCGAAGCCCTTCTTGCCAGACTTGGCCGTGGTGTAACTTATCTGAATGGGGAAGGTGCATACTCCAGAGACGATAAAAAAGTTATTTTTACCGTAATCACCAGGCTGGAAGAAGCGAAACTGAAAAATATCGTCAATGATATTGATCCGACGGCCTTTTTAGCGGTGGGAAATATTCATGATGTAAAGGGCGGCAGATTTAAAAAGAAAAATATTCACTGATACTGTTGTCCAAGGTTTGGAATAGGGTATCATTTAAACAAGATATATGATTAGACAGGGTTGTGAAAATAGTGCTTGGAGTAAAACAGGATAAAACCAAAAGAGGATTCTTTTTAACCTCAGTTCAGATCATCGTTCTTTTTTATCTTATTTCTGTCATCATTGCGACAGGTGTATTAAGTTTGCCGGCATTTCACAATCCTGGCGTCTCGGTGACGTTTGTTGATGCTCTGTTTACGGCAGTCAGTGCGGTGAGTGTCACCGGCCTTTCGGTTGTAACCATACATGAGACCTTCAACTCTGGCGGTGTCATTGCCTTGGCGATGATCGTCCAAATCGGCGGTGTCGGTGTGATGACGATGGGAACAGCGGTGTGGATATTGCTTGGAAAGAAAATCGGGATGAGAGAGCGGCAATTAATCATGACCGATCAAAACCAGTCCACACTGTCCGGACTTGTAAACCTCATGAGACAAATCCTTGGCTTAATTATGATTATTGAGTTCATTGGTATGGTTCTTTTTACTGTTCTGTTTTTAAAGTACTATCCGTCCTGGAAAGAAGCGTTATACCATGGTTTCTTTTCATCAGTTACCGCAACGACCAATGCGGGCTTTGATCTTACGGGCCAGTCCTTAATTCCATTTAAGGATGATTATTTCATTCAGCTGTTGACCATGATTTTAATTACAGCTGGCGCTATAGGCTTTCCAGTGCTGATCGAAGTAAAGAATTTTATAGCCGAAAGGAAATACAAGGAACGATATAACTTTACGCTGTTTACTAAAATTACGACGGTCACTTTTTTTATCCTTGTCGTAATGGGGACGGTGGGAATCTATGTGTTTGAAGCAGGACATTTTCTTGCCGATAAGACATGGCATGAAACGTTATTCTATTCTCTGTTCCAGTCGGTGACAACGAGGAGCGGCGGGCTCTCGACAATGGATATGAATCATTTTTCAACACCCACGAATCTATTTCTGAGCGCAATGATGTTTATCGGCGCTTCACCAAGCAGTGTAGGGGGCGGGGTCAGGACAACTACCGTTGCCGTAGCTTTTCTTGCGATATGGTTCTATGCAAAAGGCCGGAATTCAATAAAAGTTTTTGGCCGAGAAGTGATGACTGAAGACGTTCAGAAGTCTTTTATCGTTTTGATTGTGGCATTTCTGATTTGCAGTGCGGCCTCACTGTTTTTGGCAGTAACCGACCCGCTGCCTATCGAAAAAATTGTGTTTGAAGTATGTTCGGCATTTGGGACGACAGGTCTAAGTTTAGGAATTACACCTGACTTGAGTACGGGAGGAAAGATAATCCTTATGGTGCTCATGTTTATCGGAAGGATCGGCGTTCTTTCCTTCCTATTCATTATCCGCGGAAAGACGGTTGTGGAGCATTTTCATTACCCAAAAGAAAAAATAATCATCGGTCAGTAAAAATCATATTGAAAAGAGGAAGACTAATAATAGTCCTCCTCTTTTTATTTTTTGGCTCTTTTCTAAAAGATTGTTGCTTTAGGAACAAGTAAAGAACTTTCATTGATAAGTTGATTGGAGTGGGAGGTGCGAGACTCCTGCGGGAGCAGCGGGACAGGTGAGACCCACAGGCGCCATGCGCCGAGGAGGCTCACCGCACGCCCCGCGGAAAGCGAGCCTCCTGAAACGGAAATCAACTACTCCTAAGAGCAACAAAGGTTACGAAAACAGCCTATTTTTTAAGTTAATGAATAACTTTGTAGAAGAGCCAACATGCCAGAGCAATCCAAATTATGATGACTAACACTCCGGAAATCCAATAGGAAGGTTTGCCGGTATTATTATGGTTGGCTGCTTTTTCTCGGCTATCCATAAGGACCTCAGCTGGAAGCAGCCGGATTGCAAACCATATTCCAATTGGAAGAAGAATTAAATCATCCAGGTAACCGACTACAGGAATAAAGTCAGGGATTAGATCTATGGGACTGAAAGCATAAGCAATGACAATAAGCAGCACTATGCGTGCCGGCAAAGGAGTCTTTGGATTCCGATAGGCAAAATACAATACAGCGATATTCTGTTTGAATGATTTGGCTATTTGTTTCCATTTAATAATGAATGATTTCAATTCTTTCACCTTCTTTTTGAAAGATGGGAATATCAAAAGCTCCCCATAAATGAAACAACTGTTGCGATTTTTGTTGCAACAATTGTTATTTATGTTATTATGGCAACATGATATCTAAATAATATAAGGTGTGAACCCTATGGAAGAAAACAGGACATGGTATTTGTTTTCATATAAAGTTCCTGCAGAGCCTTCTACTCTGAGAGTAAGGATCTGGCGGAATTTAAAAGCACTTGGTGTGCTGTATATCCAGCAATCAGTATGTCTGGTGCCCAAAACACCCGATATTGAAAATAAGCTGGCTAAATTAAGAACGTTGATTGGTGAGCACCGCGGAGAGTCTTTTATGGTTGAGATCGTAAAGTTCTCTCATTACTCACAGCAAGAACTCATACAATTGTTTAATGCGCAGAGAGCTATGGAGTATGAGGAACTGCTTGAAAGCTGCAGCCGCTTCTTGCAAAGTATCAAAGACGAAATCAAAACAGGCCAGGATCAATTTGGCGACATCGAAGAAAATGAAATGGAACTCATACGCTTGAAAAGGTGGCACAGAAAGATCATGAAGAGAGATTATTTCAAACATGAGCTTTCCTTCCATTCTAAAGAATGCCTGAAGAGATGTGAAGAAAAGCTGTATTCTTTTTCAGAAGCAGTCTATGAGCTTGAGGGAGCTTATCACGGGGAATGATGATGATCGTATTAATTGTTTCTCTCTTATTGCTGCTTTTCCTGTGTTATGGCATCTTGCCAACTGTTTTGATCAGGACCTTCTCGTTACGTATTATGAAGTCCGGAGATAAGGATTTCAGGATTGCACTGACTTTTGATGATGGCCCGCACCCCGTCTACACTGAGAAGCTGCTTGATCTTCTGCGGTCATACCATGCATCAGCTGCTTTTTTTGTCGTAGGAGAACGGGCACAAAGGTATCCTCATCTGGTAGAGCGGATGAGTAAAGAAGGACATGCTGTTGGAATTCACCACCAGACTCATTCAAACAGCTGGTTTTTACTTCCGCATCGCCTGCATGAAGAAATATCAGGCTGTGCTCAATCGATAAAAAAAATTACAGGGAATGCCCCGATGTATTATCGCCCGCCCTGGGGCCGTTTTAATCTTTTTTCACTCTCTGCTTCAAGGGCGTACAAGACCATTATGTGGTCATCGATTAATGAAGACTGGAAGGCATCACAGGGAAAAGAAAAATTGGCAGAACGGCTGAAAAAAGATCTTGGTGGGGGACGGATCTATCTGCTTCATGATAGCGGAGACAATCCGGGAGCGGATGATGAGGCACCGGCGGTTATGCTTGAAGCTCTGCGTGAATTTCTAGAGTTTGCGCAGCAAAAAGGGTACCGGTTTGTGTCACTTAAAGAACTTAAGAAAAACAATGAACGAGGTTAATATGAGTCTAGACAGCGTCATATCTTATTTGCAAAGTTATGGGCATTGGATTATTCTTATCGTTTTGTTTTGTGGAATCGTAGGTATTCCTGCCCCTGAAGAATCGTTTATGTTTCTGATTGGAGTGCTCGTCGCAAAAGGCCATTTTGCATTTGGGACCAGTCTTCTTTATGCTTTTTTCGGTACGTTTGCAGGGATGCTCGTTTCCTACTGGATCGGCAGAAAGCTCGGTCTGCCTTTTATTGAACGATACGGAAAATATATAAAAATAACACCGGATCGATGGAAAGTGGTTGAGGGACGGTTTCATCGGCATGCGCAGACGACTGTTTTATTTGGTTTCTATCTGCCTGGACTACGCCAGCTTGCTCCTTATATTGCGGGAATCAGCCGATACTCCTTTTATCGTTACGTCCTGCTTTCGCTCATTGGGAGTGCATTATGGACAACTACCTTTGTCAGCATTGGCTATTTTTTTGGTGATCAGATTAAATTGAAGTACCTGCCATGGATTGCTGCAGCGGCTTTGCTCTTATTTTTGATAACAGTATTTAGAAAGAAATTTGCAAACAGGATTTAGAAGGTTTGTAGGGGAGGGTTTTTTATGAAAAAAATATTATTTTTGCCTTTGTTCCAAATGCCTTCTGGTCACCATCAAGTTGCTGATGCTTTAATGTCATCCATACAGCAGAGCAGCGATGAGCATATTATCTGCAAGAAAATTGACTTTTTGAGCTACTGGAATAAACCGCTAGAGAAAGTGATTTCAACGACCTATTTAAAATGGATTCATACCATGCCTAAAACGTATGATTGGATCTATCATCACGTGATGTACACTCCGGCTAAGAAAAGGGGTGCTATGCCCCATCAATTGCTCCTTTTTGAACACAAGATGCTGCGCATGCTTCGGGAAGAGAAACCGAACGTGATCGTATGCACACACTGTTTCCCTTCAGCAATTATTAACCGCCTGAAGAAAAGGGGACTGATCCAGGTTCCGGTCGTTAACGTGTATACTGATTTCTTTATTAATGACATCTGGGGAAAAAAAGGGATCGATTATCATTTGGTCAGCGATTCTTCAATGAAAAAAGAACTTGTCGCCAGACACCAGATTGAAAGGGATCAGATCATTATTACGGGAATACCTGTTAATGAAGATATTAGAGCTTATTTCTCTTGGCGTCCGGTACTGAAGAAGCACATCCTGATTTCAGGCGGTAGCATCGGGCTTGGCAAGATCAAAGGATTTCTTAAACAGATAAAGGAGGACTCCAATTACCGGTATACAGTTCTCTGCGGAAAAAATCAGAGACTATATAAAGAACTGTCTTCGTGGAATCATCCTAACATCAGGCCGAAGGGGTATATTTCCACCCGGACAGAGATGAACCATCTGTACGAACAGGTTGATGCCATTGTGACAAAGCCGGGCGGTATTACCATCAGTGAGGCTTTGAAGAAACGACTGCCTATTTTTGTTCATTCCGCATTGCCGGGCCAGGAACAGATCAACCTGAAAAAGCTGATCAGTGAAAACTTAATCATTCAGCTCAACGAGGAAAAACCATTCGAAGAACAGATCGCTTCTGTATTAGAAAATGAGCCTGAAGTAAAGGGCATCCTGCGCAAAATGAGCTATTTTGAGAACCATAAAGAAAAAAGCGCATATGAAGTGGTTTTAAATTTGCTTAATGAGAACACGATGCTGCAGATGCAGCCCGTTTAATAGACTGAAGTAACCGGGGGAAAAACCGAAATGCTTAGAATTATGTCTGTCACAAAAAATCACGAAGTTTTGCTGCAACCGTCCGTTGAATCATTATCAGATGATCAAATTGCATGGTACTGGGTAGATTTCACTCATCCTAGTGAAGAGGAAATCAAGCTTCTCAGTACTCTTTTTCACTTCCATCCCCTGGCGATCGAGGACTGTCTCCAGTTCCTTCAGCGCCCTAAACTGGAGTATTATCAAGGCTATAGTTTTTTTGTTATGCATGCTTTGGATTCCCATTCTCTTTCAGCAAAAGAAGTGGACCTTTTTATTGGAGAAAATTTTATCGTTTCTTTTCATTTCGATGAATTGAAAGAGCTGGATTCCACCTGGAACTATTTTCAGTCGGTTTGTGATTATTCTGCCATCGGCCCGATTGAAGTTGGACATAAAATTATGGATAAGATCGTTGATACGTACTTTCCAATCGTTCAAAATATCGAGGATCATCTGCTTGATATTGAGAACAACTATGAGAGAGGGAACAAACACTCTTTAATCCAGCAGACATTTGATGTACGAGGTGATTTGCTGAAAGTGCGGAGATCTATTTTTCCTATGCGCGATCTCATGTACCGCATCTTGGAATCTAAACGGTTTATGATCTCTGAGCATAAAAAGGCCTACTTTCATGATATTTATGACCACCTCATAAAATTAAGCGAGATGATTGATTCCAATCGGGAAATGACCTCGGATATTCGTGATAATTATATATCACTTAATTCCTATAAAATGAATAACATTATGAAAACACTGACAGTCATCACAACCATTTTCATGCCGTTGACGTTTATTGCGGGAATTTACGGCATGAACTTTCGGTATATGCCCGAGCTTAACTGGCATAATGGGTACTTTATCATCCTTGGATGCATGACTGCTTTAGGCTTAAGCATGTATTTTTGGTTTAGAAAAAAGGGATGGTTTGATCAGGAATAGATCAATCGATTGACACTAAGTTATGCATTGGTAAATGCTCCATCGGTGGGGAGATAAAATTCTCATCTTCAGTTTTTTCGTGCCGGGGTTAAGGCTGCTTATGCCGTTTGTGGTAGGCAGTAACCGGCTTTCTTTTTACCGGTTTGCCGCTCTTACCTATCCTGCGGGTTTTCTTTGGGTAGTCGTTTACTTTACGATCGGGTCTCAGTACGGAAAGCACATCTTTCAACTGAACCTGTATCTTCGAGGTTTTCAGTGGGCTGTGCCTTTTGTGTGTACTGCCATTCTCATATTTGGTACGCTGGGTTATGCGATAGGCTCTAAAAATGGGCTTCGCACTGCACAAAAGCATACAAATAAATGATGGCAATATCGTGACAATCCAGCTCCTCTTCTTTTTTATGTTATATAATGGAAATAGAAGAGGTGATATAAATGATTCTCTCTAAAAACAAAAACCCTTTTTTGTTTTTCTCGTTAAGCATCCTCATTATCCTCTGCCATTTTTCTTTATATCGGCTTGAGTTTATGGCTCCTTTGCCAAAAAACATCGGGCTTGCCACTCTCTTTGATTTTCTGATCGTGATTCCTTTGCTTTCTTACGTGTTCATTATCCGTAAACGATACTCTCTAAAATATGTCCCCCTTGTTGTGATCGCCGCCTGCTGGCTGGCAAAAATGATTGTTCCAGCCCAAAAACTTCCTCAAACGAATGGCTTCCCTTTTTTGTTATTCAGTATTGAAGGTATTTTAATCATTTATGAGCTCTCCATCCTTTTTTATACGGCAATCACACTGATGAAAGCTATATCAGCGGTACGTGGGGGAGAACCAATCTCAGCTTATTTTAATAACAGAATGAGGCAGACTTTATCTCTACGTATGACCATGACGAGGGCGATGGAGTGTATCCTCACTGAGATGACGGTCCTTTATTATGCTTTTTTCTCATGGAAGAAGAAAGAAAGGCGATTACGCGGCCAAATCTTTACTTATCATAAAAAAACAGCCGCAATCGCTTTTCGTTTTATGCTTATTCATGCTTTGTTGATTGAGTCCATTGGTTTTCATTATTTGCTTATGCAATGGAGTGGACTGGCAGCCTGGGCCTTTTTGCTTCTCAATGTGTATACGATCCTTTTTTTTCTTGGAGATATCCAGGCGATCAGGTCCTGTCCTTTTGTTCTTAACGAAAAGGAATTGGTCTTACAGCCTGGCCTTACAAAATCATTAACAATAGCTGTTTCTAACATTCGAAGTATAGAGCGGTACACTGGACCTGAACCATTAACCAAAGTTGAGGAAAAGCGGACATTTGATGCTGTATTGCAGGAGTTCTCCAAGGAAAAGCCGGCTTTTGAGATTAAGCTGATCAAGCCTGAGACCGTTAGAATGGCATTCGGGTTCACAAAACAAGTGGATACTGTCCATCTGAGTGTGGATGACGGCCAGATTTTCTTTGAAGTCCTGAGAGGACTAGTAGAGAATCAACATGAAAGTAGATAGGTGAAAGCCCACCCTGAATGACAGGGTGGGCTGCTTGTTTTATACGATTGTTTTTTTTGTCTGAAGCCGGCGTTTTGCCGGTTTCGCTTTTGCTTTTTTTATATAGGAATGCTTAATCTCATTGCATAAGGCCATTCCCAAAACTCCAAGTACACTGCATAAAAAGGACATTTGAGTGAAACCTCCTTTAGTCATAATGTAATATCCCACGCTAATTTGCTTTTTAAACATTCATTCTATTAAAATCCATTACTATATTCGAAATGAGGGTAGACTTTATGTCATGCTGGTGCTGAACGGTTGATTCATGGATAATTGAGAAACGAGTGATATGGAAGGAGACAAGCATGAAGGCTGCAATTTTGTTTATACTCGCGGGACTGGCTGAAATCGGGGGCGGATACCTGGTCTGGCTTACAATCAAAGAGAACAAGCCGATTGGATATGCGATTGCCGGGAGTCTAATTCTTGTACTATATGGCATTATTCCTACGCTTCAGAATTTCCCGAGTTTTGGAAGAGTGTATGCTGCCTATGGCGGTGTGTTTATCGTTTTATCTGTTCTCTGGGGATGGCTTGTGGATAGGAAAGTGCCAGACATCTACGATTGGATCGGAGCACTGGTTTGCATCGCTGGAGTCTCGATTATTCTTTGGGCACCAAGAAGTTAATTTCGTTTACATAAAAAAGGGGCTGTCCTGAAAGTCGAAAATTGACCTTCAGCAGCTCCTTTTTGGCTTGAAAATCTTCAATGAAAAGTTGATTGAAGTGGAAGGTGCGAGACTCCTCGAAAATGAACTTCACATTTTCTTCGTGCGANNGGTGAGACTCCCGCAGGCGCTAGCGCCAAGAGGCTCACCGCATGCCCCGCGGAAAGCGAGCACCCTGGAACGGAAATCAACAGCTTACAGACTTCTTGGACAGCCCCTTTTTTAATTATCCTCTCCGGGTTTGTAGGAATAGGGACCTTTATCCTCGTTGTGCGGATTGTTTGTATCGATATGAAGCGTTCCTGAATCTGTAATGGTCGCTAAAATAATATCTTGTATTTCCGCTCCTTTTTGCTTTACTCTCTTTAACAGCCAGTCTCTCTCCAGTTTAAGGTATTTTAGATTATGGTCGATGATCTGGCCATCCATGATGACAGGAATAGGGATAAATTCCTTTTTCACTTTTACTTTTAAATCCCCGGGCTGTACAGGCCTGTAATTGGCTTTTGGGATGACGCTGATCTGGCCGTTGTCTTCCATCGCGGCCAGTGCAATATTCCGGGTATCCGTGTAGCCCAGTACTCTTAATTGTGCAAGAAGTTCATCAACCGGGAGACGTACTTTTCTCAGGCCTTTCCGGTCAATGTCCCCGTTGCGGATTAGGACAGTCGGGCTCTCATAAAGAATCCACCGTAATTTATTATTCATAGAAATCCACATGAAAATTTTATAAAACACCACAATCATAAACGTATACAAAAGAGCTTTCCAAACACTGTCCTTTTGAAGCGGCTGACTGATCACATTGCCAATAATCAAGATAAAAAGCATATCAAAACTGTGCATTTGAGATACAGCCTTTTTTCCCGTAAATCTTAAAAACAAATAGCCAAACAGAAATATCATGAATGCTCGATAAAAAAATTCCATAAGTGTCTCCTCTTTTAAGCGTACAAATATTATGGACAGAAAAGACAAATATTCATACTTGGCCACATAAGTTTTTGTCCTTTCCTCATGAAATCAATTTTTCCATCATAAATTGAAGAAAGAGATGATAGAGGAGGGAACAATCTTGACCTGGGATCAGCAAAATAAAGAACTTGGAATGGCAATTTCGGAAATTACTGAAATTGCTTCTGGTTTTGGCCTTGATTTCTATCCAATGCGCTATGAAATCTGCCCTGCGGATATTATTTATACATTCGGCGCGTATGGTATGCCGACAAGGTTCTCTCATTGGAGTTTCGGGAAACAATTCCACAAAATGAAGCTGCAATATGATTTGGGATTAAGCAAAATCTATGAGCTCGTGATCAACTCTGACCCATGCTATGCGTTCTTACTGGATACGAACTCTTTGATCCAGAACAAGCTGATTATCGCCCATGTTCTTGCTCATTGTGATTTCTTTAAAAACAATGTCCGCTTCTCCAACACGAGAAGGGATATGGTAGAAAGCATGACGGCCACAGCAGAAAGAGTCTCTCACTATGAACTGGTTCATGGAAAACGGGAGGTCGAGGAATTCCTGGATGCTGTACTCGCCATACAAGAACACATTGATCCGTCCATTATGCGAAATCGGCTGAATTATGACCTTGAAGATGTAGAAGAAGAGGAAATTGTAAAAAGAGAAACGCCTTACGATGATCTCTGGAACATTGATAAACCGAAAACCAATCATGAAAAGACATCCAATGTAAAAAAGAAGCTTTTTCCTCCTCAGCCAGAAAAAGATATCCTGCTGTTTATTGAAGAATACAGCAGAGAGCTTGAAGACTGGCAGCGTGATATTCTTTCCATGATGAGAGAAGAAATGCTTTATTT
Source organism: Fictibacillus sp. B-59209 (assembly GCF_036216745.1). NCBI lineage: Bacteria > Bacillati > Bacillota > Bacilli > Caryophanales > Fictibacillaceae > Fictibacillus > Fictibacillus sp. B-59209. The sequence continues at coordinate 40,605 of NZ_JARMMC010000010.1, forward strand.
CTGGCCGCAGCTGGAGACGAAAATCATGAACGAAGGCTGGGCCAGCTACTGGCACGCTAAAATCCTCCAGGAGATGGATCTGACCACTCATGAGACCATTGAGTTTGCCAAATTGAACGCGGGGGTTGTTCAGCCGTCAAGAACCTCCATCAACCCTTACTATATGGGGCTGCAGATTTTTAAGGACATCGAAGAACGGTATAATGATCCGGATGAAGAATTGCTCAAGCAGGGAGTAAAACCAGGATCTGGCCGTGAGAAGATGTTTGAAGTCCGTGAACTGGAATCCGATATGTCCTTCATCCGCAACTACTTGACGAAGGATCTTTGTCAGCGTGAAGACATGTACCTTTTCCAAAAGCAGGGGAGGGACTACAAGGTCGTGGATAAAGATTGGGAAGGCGTGCGCGACCAGCTAGTCGGCATGCGCGTTAACGGCGGCTTTCCTTATATTACGGTAAACGATGGGGATTACCTGAAAAATGGCGAGCTGTACTTGAAGCACTGGTTCGAAGGAATCGAGCTGGATGTGAAATATTTGGAGAAAGTACTGCCTTATGTGAACCAGCTGTGGGGCAGACCCGTGCATATCGAGACGAAAATTGAAGAGAAGCCTGTTTTGTTTACTTATGACGGGAAGAGTGTGCATCGGAAATATCTATAAAAAAATGGGCTGCCAGGGAGATGGCAGTCCATTTTTGGATGGTATAAGTTTTTTAAGTTATGTAATTAAAAAATAGAGATTCATCGGCTCTTTTATTTCAGGTATGCTGGGCATAGGCGGAGCGATTATAAATTATCCCATCCTATTGTACATTCCTTCCTTGTTGGGGTTTGCCGGATTTACGGCACATCATGTTTCAGGCATTGTCGCTGTACAAGTGTTCTTTTCAACACTTGCTGGGATTCTAGCCTATCGAAAGGGTGGATATATTATGTAAAGCTGTTAATGATCATGGGAACGAGTTCCCTTGCAGGCAGTTTTATTGGGGGATATGGTTCTCACCTTTTGCCTGAGAACGGCATTAATATCATTTATGGATTGATGGCCGTTACAGCAGCCATCATGATGATGCTCCCGAAAAAAGAAAAAGAGAAGGCCTCAGGAGCAGAAGTACTTTTCAACAAAAAACTTGCAGGAATATTAGCTTTTGTTACCGGGGTATTTGCAGGTATTGTAGGTGCAGGAGCATTTATCCTTGTCCCCATTATGCTGGTGGTTTTAAAGATTCCGATCCGGATGACAATTGCAACAAGCCTGGGAATTACATTTCTATCATCCATCGGATCAGTCATCGGAAAAATGGCGACCGGGCAGATTCTGTACCATCCGGCTGTCGTCATGCTGATCGTTAGTTTAATTGCTGCTCCGCTTGGAGTTAAGGCAGGAAAGAAAATGAATTCAAAAGTCCTGCAGTATATTCTTGCAGTGCTGATCATCGCAACAGCATTAAAAATATGGATCGATCTTTTAATGACATGATAGAAAACCGTCTTTTATTAAAAGGGCGGTTTTTTTGTTCACTACTTTTTAATACCTACTTACTTTTTATGTGTTGGTAGTATATAATACATAAGAACATTCTTTTATTGGGATAGTCAGTCAGTCAGCTTTGCAAAATAAGAAAACAGAATGATAAAATTTAAAGCAAACATCTGTTTCATATATAAGGGGATTAAACATAATGGAACAATCGAAACTTGAATCTAAAGTTCTTTCCATACTTGAAGATAAAATTCAGCTGATCAAAACACCTGAAGGGGGCGGCATCTATTTGGTCGGACCGATTCGACTGCCTGTGAACCTCTACGGGGAAACAGTCGTCTTTCAATGGTATTGCTGGCTTCAAAGAGATGAAATTACGGATGATTACGAAAAAATTATTGAAAAATTGTCTTCTGACAACCTGGCCGAATACCAGCAGTCAAGCGTATTGGTGTACGGAGACTTTGAATACAATGAAGATGCCTTAATTCGCATGCATTCCATCTGCCATACAGGAGATATTTTCGGAAGCAAACGATGCGACTGCGGATTTCAATTAAAGCAATCCATGCAGATGATTAAGGAACATGGAACTGGCGCTCTCTTTTACCTTGCCAATCACGAAGGAAGGGGCATCGGTTTATTCTCAAAAGCGATGGCTTACGTTCTTCAGGAAAACGGCTACGATACAGTAGAAGCCAACCTGAACTTAGGATTCGTCGATGATTCAAGGAACTATGAGGACGCTATACATGTATTAAAAGCGCTGCGTAAAAAACCCGTCACATTAATTACAAATAACCCTAAAAAGCTGGAGGCTTTAAAAAACTCAGGCATGCATCTGTCAGGTCGGACACCATTATGGGGAGATGTTTCAGAGTTTAATGAGACTTACCTGAATACAAAGATAGCCCGCTCCGGACACTTAAAAGAGGAAGAAGGCTGCCCAAATGGCTAATCATGAATTTTATATGAGACTGGCACTTGATAACGCACGAGCGATGAAGGGCCAAACGGATCCCAATCCCATGGTCGGAGCTGTCATTGTTAATGATAATCGAATCGTTGGAATTGGGTCACACTTAAAGCCTGGTGAACCACACGCTGAAATTCATGCGATCCGTATGGCGGGTGAGAAGACAATAGGAGGAACGATTTATGTTACCCTTGAACCTTGCTCTCATCACGGAAGGACAGGCCCATGTGCCGAAGCCATTGTGAAAGCCGGTCTTAAAAAGGTAGTGATCGCAAGTCTCGACCCCAATCCGCTCGTTTCAGGCAGAGGCGTCGCCATTTTAAAAGAAGCGGGTATAGAGGTCATAACTGGTGTTCTTGAGCGTGAATCGCAAACCATGAATGAAGTATTCAACAAATTTATCGTCCAGAAGAGGCCGTTCGTAACGACTAAATCAGCGGTTACACTTGATGGCAAAATATCTACCTACACTTCAGACAGCAAGTGGATTACGTCGGAAGAAGCACGGACAGACGTTCATCACATCCGTAACGAAAACATGGCCATTCTTGTCGGTGTCAATACGGTGATCAAGGATGATCCTGAGTTATCAACAAGGATTCCAAACGGCCGCAATCCGATCAGGGTAATCCTCGATTCAACGTTAAGAATCCCGCTTGAATCAAAGGTTGTTCAGGACGGCAAAGCAGAATCGTGGATCTTTACGACCGAGCGCGCCAGTGCAGAGAAAAGAAAAGAGCTTGAAAATGCTGGGGTCTCTGTTTTTGTAACAAAAAGCCCCGGCGATCAGGTGAACCCTGTAGAAGTCGTTGACCTGCTCGGAGAAAAGCTCGTTTCATCACTTATGATCGAAGGGGGAGGAGCCGTTATTGCGTCTTTCCTTCAACATCAGCTCGTTGATAAAATGGTGGTTTATATGGCACCCAAACTGGTGGGCGGAAGCCTTGCGCCTACTTTTCTTGAAGGAACGGGCATCGAAAAGATGAGTGATGCGGTTGAACTGCGGGATTTGAGCGTCGAACAAACAGGCAAAGATTTTAAATTCACCGGTTACCCGTTGTATCAGGGGAAGTAAGGAGAGTCACATGAAATTCGGTTTTGATATAGATGATACATTGATTAATTTAAGAGGCTACGCGTTTTCCATTTACAATAAGAAATTAAATCAAAAGATTGCACTGGATGTTTTTGAGGAATTGAAAACGGTGGAGATTCATCATCCGTTCGGTCTCAGTGATCGGGAGGGCAAAGAGATGTGGAACAGCTCGCTCGAAGAAATATATTTTACATCCTGTCCTCCATATCCAAAGGCAGTAGAAACGCTGCAGGAGCTTCATCAGCAGGGCCATGAAATCTATTACATTACTGCCCGTCCCGGAGAACATGGCGAGCGTACAATGGAATGGATGATTCAGCAAGGCTTTCCAGTAGAGGAAGAAAAGTTTTTCTGCGGGATGAAGGACCATGAAAAGGTAAAAATCATCGAAGAGTTAGGTTTGGATTATTATTTCGATGATAAACCAAGAGTCCTGGAGACACTGTCCAGCGATACACTGAAGATCTTTGTGAAGGACCAGTCGTATAACAGGCATTACAAAGCCGAACGCGTCACAGACTGGGGAGAATTGAAAGAGATTCTAATGGAGAAGAACAGCAGATAAATCTGCTGTTCTTTTTTGATTTAAGGGCATGTTGCAGTGTGGCTAGTTTACCGTAATCAAGTATTGGCTAGTAAAAGTTGAGTTTTGGACAGTATTTTTAGAGTTTGGCCAGTAAATTCCATGTTCTGGCCAGTAACGGGATTGAAGGAGAGTTTGGTATGCAGTGTAGCCCGCAAAGCCAGGGTGGAAACAACAGATTCAGCTTTATAAGAAGCAGTGAAAAGGGAGGTTGTCCCATTTACTTATGGGACAACCTTTATTTTTGGGAGTCGATAGATCATATTTGATCATGTATGAGAGGGTAAAAATGGATGCCGCCCGATTATTCTGTTCAGGCGCCAAATTATTCCCTCAAGGCGCCTGAATAGTTGCTTCAGCCGCCAAATTATGTACCCCAGGCGCCCGATTGCCCTATAAACTCCAACCAAACACACTCCGAAGCGCATTAAACTCCCTGAAACCCACACATTCAGGCCCAAAAAGGGAAAAAGAATAACTTATTTGCGAATTTTTACTTGGCTGTCCTAAAAAAGTCGTCGTTTTATACGTCTTTTGGGACACCCTTTTTTTATTTTTTCAGGAACATTGACAAAGACAGTGTATATACATATGATATAAGCAAATGTTGCGCTTGGGAAACAAATAAGAGTGGAGGAAAAATAAATGGATGGGACTAAATGTGGAAATTTGTTTGATGGCAAAAAAGGCGACTTCATTCGAATCACCTCCATGGAGATCGAAGGTGTGATGAGAAGAAGGCTGCTGGATCTTGGTTTTGTGCCGGGTGCCGTTGTGGAGGTTATAAGAAAAAGCCCCCTGGGAGATCCCATTGCTTTTCGGGTGAGCCAGACGACGATTGCTTTAAGGAAAGAAGAGAGCACAAGAATACAGGGGGAGCTGATACAGCATGACTGATACATTTCGTGTAGCCTTAGCCGGCAATCCGAACACTGGTAAAAGCACCTTATTTAACGCTTTAACAGGACTGAAGCAGCATACCGGCAATTGGGCAGGCAAGACGGTTTCGCTTGCTGAAGGTACCTTCAGGCATAAAGATAAGCAGTACAGGTTTATCGATCTGCCGGGCACTTATTCCATTTTTTCAAATTCAGCTGATGAAGAAGTGGCCAGAAATTATATCATTTTTGAAAAACCTCACATTACACTTGTTGTCGTTGATGCTACCTCTCTTGAACGGAACCTGAACCTCGCTCTTCAAATCCTGGAGATGACAAAGAATGTGGTCATCTGCATTAATCTGATCGATGAGGCAGATAAGAGAGGCATCAAGATCAATGAACGTTTAATGGCGAGGCGCCTCGGGGTTCCTGTTATTAAACTATCCGCAAGAAACAGGGCTGGATTTCCTTTATTGCTTGATACGATTGATCGGATTGTATCCGGAAAGATCACGTGTGAACCTGCACAAGTCAAATATGATGGTGAAATTGAAGCCGGGATTGCTTCTTTGGAGCCTTTCGTAAAAGAAGTTGTGGATGACCGTATTTCATCCCGATGGGTAGCATTGCGTTTGCTGGACGGAGATGAATCCCTGCTGAACGAGCTGAATGAAAGATTAAAAGCGAAGGAGGAAACAGTATGCAATCAGAGCTAGCTGGCCATTCAGGTGATTTAAACCAGTTGTACCAAAGAGCAAAAGAGATGTCGTCACCTAACCTTCGCGACAAGATCGTACAAAATCTGTATCAGGAGAGCAAGCAGTTATGTGAAGATAGTGTTTCCTATGGAAAGACAAAACGTGATAAGCATACGGAGAAGCTTGATGCTATCTTCACGTCGCCGATCTGGGGTTTTCCCATCATGATCGTTATGCTGGGTATCGTGTTCTATCTGACGATTGCCGGAGCCAATATTCCATCTGACATGATTGCCAGTTTTTTTGGATGGCTGGAGAATTACATCACCTCACTTTTTCAGTTCATGAATGCTCCAGACTGGCTGCACGGACTGCTGGTTTTAGGACTGTACCGGGGAACGACCTGGGTGATCAGCGTGATGCTTCCTCCGATGGCGATCTTCTTCCCGACGTTTGCACTCTTGGAGAACTACGGATATCTCCCAAGAGTAGCGTTTAACATGGACCGAGTGTTTAAAAAAGTCGGGGCGCACGGAAAGCAGTCCTTAACGATGGCGATGGGATTCGGCTGTAATGCGGCCGCCATGCTGTCTTCAAGGATTATCGAGTCGCCAAGAGAGCGGATGCTCGCGATCTTAACCAACAACTTTGTTCCGTGTAATGGAAGATGGGGAACGCTGATTGTCCTGGCCTCGCTGTTTATGGCGGCCGGCTATACAGGCGGCGCAAAGTCGCTTGTGACGACAGCGGTCATTGTTGGAATCGTTCTTTTTGGAATTCTCGTGACCTTTCTGGTTTCCTGGGTTCTTTCCAAAACCGCTCTAAAAGGGGTTCCAACTCACTATACATTGGAGCTTCCGCCTTACCGTAGGCCTAAGTTCTGGGAAACAGTGATCCGTTCTTCACTTCAGCGCTCTTTATCCGTATTGATGAGAGCGGTGAAAGTGGCGGCACCGGCTGGAATTTTGACGTGGGTCCTGGCCAACGTGAATGCTGGGGATCAGAGTATTTTAATGCATGTTGTCAATTTTTTAGATCCGTTCGGGCAAATGCTAGGACTTGATGGTTACATCCTAATGGCATTTCTTGTAGGGCTACCTGCAAATGAGATTGTCTTGCCGATTTTGATTATGGGCTATCTCTCTACAGGAGCCATGACAGAAGTTGATAATCTCGGTGATTTAAAACAGATTTTTGTTAGCCATGGGTGGACGTGGCTGACAGCGTTGAATATGATGCTGTTTTCACTGCTTCATTTCCCGTGCGGTACGACACTGGTTAACATTTATAAAGAAACAAAGAGTGCCAAATGGACCTTCCTGTCATTTATTATTCCTACAGCGATCGCTATTCTCGTTACGTTTGCAATTGCTCAAACGGCTAGATGGATAGGATAGCAATAGAGGTCTTTGAACCCCTCATAAAAGGCTAAAGACAGGCATAAGTATAAACCATGAAAAGCTTCTGTATAATCAGAAGCTTTTTTCTATATAACGTGATTGGATGATATGGAAAACGGTGAATTAAAATATAAACGATGAACAGGGATATCGTAGAAAGGATTGTTTTATGAGTGAATACTGGGCTGAGAAGGCATTGGTCAAATTCGAATCTCAGTTTGATCAAAACAACACATACAACATAAAAAACAACAGACGGCTATCAGAAAAATCAAAGGTATGGAAGTATATGGACTTTGCTAAGTTTGTCAGTATGCTATATCAAAAATCCTTGTTCTTTCCAAAACCTTCGCTGTTCGTGGATAATCATGAAGGCAGTTATTCGGCGCTGGATGTTAATAATATTTTGAATGATCCTCTATCCTATTTGACCATACCTGTGGATGAAAGACTATCGAAAGAAGAGAAGCGAAGACAGCTTCACGAATACATCAAGCAGATGCATGATTATGTCGGAGTGAACTGCTGGCACTTGAACGAAGAGGAATCTGCGGCCATGTGGAATCTGTACTTGAAGTCCGATGAAGGCATCGCCATCTGCTCTACTGTGGAGAAATTATACAGCAGCATATCGGATAAGAGGTTTCATACGTATATCGGACAGGTTCAGTACATCAACTTTAATTCTGAAATGGCGAGCCTGAATCCCTATGAAACACTCTTTTACAAACGCCGTTCCTTCAGTCATGAGAACGAGATCCGACTGCTCGCATTTGATAATCCGAATAACCGCATTTTTGACCATAAAGACGGGGCATATGTACAGAGTAATTTGAACACATTAATTGATGAAGTGTATGTATCGCCAACAAGCCCTGAATGGCTGAGGGAGGTGGTACAGTCCGTTCTGGAAAAATACAGGCTTCCGTTTAAACCTGTGATTAAATCGTCGTTATATGAAGGACCATTTTATTGAAATTTCAGCAGCAGCCGTCTAAGGCTGCTTTTCTATATCCATCCTAAAAAGGTTGCACATAACAGGATGCATTGCCATAATATATATATGAGCATATATTCATATATGAAAGGAATTATTGCTATGGGACATTCTCATGATCACCAGCACCACCATCATCACGGCAGCGGAAATAAGGATGCATTAAAGTGGGCTTTCATTATCATTACTCTGTTTATGGTGGTTGAAGTCATCGGTGGAATAATGACCAACAGCCTGGCGCTGTTATCAGATGCAGGGCATATGCTGAGCGATTCAGCGGCACTTGGATTAAGTTTTTTAGCCATGACGTATGGTAAGAGGGCCTCTTCTCATTCTAAAACATTTGGTTACAAACGTTTTGAGATTTTAGCAGCTTTTATTAATGGAATTGCTCTGATTGCGATTGCTATCTATATCTTTTGGGAAGCGTATCATCGTATTTTACAGCCTGTCAGTATTGTCAGCTCTGGCATGCTGATTGTGTCAGTCATCGGTTTTATTGTGAATATCATAGCTGCATTTATTCTGATGAGAGGCGATAAAGACGAAAACATAAATGTAAGAAGTGCTTTTCTGCATGTGCTTGGAGATCTGCTTGGATCTGTAGGTGCGATTATCGCAGCCCTCCTTATTATGTTCTTCGGTTGGGGATGGGCGGATCCGGCAGCAAGTGTTATAGTAGCTGTCCTTGTATTGATAAGTGGCTGGCGGGTAACGAAAGAATCCATCCACATCTTAATGGAAGGGACTCCAGCCAACATCAATATAGATAAGGTTAAACAAACACTATTATCCATTCAGGAAGTAAAAGAGGTGAATGATCTGCATGTCTGGTCAATCACTTCAGATTTTCCGGCCTTCAGCTGCCACCTGGTTACGGATACCGGGATTGATCAACAAGCGTTGTTAATACAAGCAAACAGCCTGCTGCATGATGAATACCATATTGAACACACGACGATACAGATTGATGCAGGCGGCCATCCTTGTAAAAAGGGGGATCACTGTAACTAATCCGAAAGAGCTGAGCTCAGTTAACCTCATGGTTGTGAGCTCGGCTTTTTTAGAGATGCGGCAAGTTTTTGTAAAATCACTTCCTCATTCGCTATAATAAATATCGACGTATCATGTTACATACAAAATTTTCATCCTGAGGAGGAACTATGTTAGCAGATATTTGGCCGCCGATCTCTTTGTCCATCAGTATTGCGGCAACAGCCTGGCTCATCGTGATAATCATCGGGGTTATACTGGGTAAGACTATGGCAGGCAGGCGTTTTAAAGGAAAAGTGATCATTGAAACGATGCTGATGCTGCCGCTCGTACTTCCTCCAACGGTTATTGGATTTTTACTTATTGTTGTGTTTGGGAAGAGGAGTCCGGCCGGACAGCTGATCGAAGCGGTGTTTCATCAGCCGATCATTTTTACATGGTGGGCGGCTGTTCTTGCTTCAAGTGTGGTGGCTTTTCCTCTTATGTATCAATCGGCAAAAACAGGTTTTGAAGGTGTCAATCATGAGATCGAGGATGCAGCCAGGGTAGATGGAGGCGGGAGATGGAAGGTTTTTCTTCTTATTTCTGTTCCTCTTTCAATGACATCCATTATTTCTGGAGCGATCTTAAGCTTTGCAAGGGCGCTTGGCGAGTTCGGAGCAACTTTAATGTTTGCCGGAAATATCCCGGGTGAGACTCAAACGATTCCGACCGCTATCTATCTTGCCATTGATTCAGGGAACATGAGGGAGGCTTGGCTTCTCGTCCTCGCAAGCATCAGTATTTCTTTTGTAATGCTGACAGCAGCCTATCGGATAAAACGTTAAGCAGCAGGTAATGGCCCAGCCGTTGCCTGCTTTTTTGTGCAAAAATGAAACCTTAGAGAGTGTTGTCCGTATATAACGGTAAACACTCATTTCAACAGGAAGGTTGATTGTGATTAAATCGATTTTTTCAAAGATTGGTAAAGGCGGGGTCGCTGTGGATCTGCAGCTTACAGGCTCAACTTATGTGCTTGGATGGACATTAGAAGGCCAGATTGTGGTAAGGGGAGGAGGAGTTCCTCAGATGATCCACTCGCTGTCAGTGAATCTGCTCGTTGAGTATGAAATAAAGGGCCTCCCCTCTACCAAAGTGATGGGCTCTGTTTCGGTAGCTGAACAGTTTGTCATTGATGCAGATGAAGTTATTACTCTTCCATTTATTTACCCATTGCCAGAAGATTTGCCGATCTCTTGCCAGTCTGTTTCTTATTCACTCTGTACGCGTCTCGAGTTGGAGGATGGGACGGATGTATGGGATACGGAAACTGTTACGCTTAAGGGCACGGATGCTTTCCTGCAGATTTTCTATGGACTTGGCGCTCTCGGATTCCGTGAAAGCGCAGAATCGGGAGAGTTCAACGGCTCACTTCAGACGTTTGTTTTTTTCCCGGCTGTACTGAGGAAAGAGGAAATAAAAGAAGTGCATATCCAGGCGGGGAGTGAAAATGGCGGAATCGGAATTTTACTGGAAACCTATTGCCGTGAAGGCGTGATAAATAGGAAAGAACACTTTTTTTTGAATGAAAAACTAAGAAACCGACAAGACGTTGAAGACGAGCTTAAAGCTAAACTGGCGGCTTATATGGCTAAGGCTTGAAACATCTCTTAATATACGGAGCACAAAGAAGGAGGATTTATAAAGATATGTTTTTTCACCCGATGGATTTTTTGATCATCATTGCATTTGCTGTCTCGTTGTGGGCGCAGTTTAAAGTTAAAGGGAATTTTAAGAAATGGTCACAAGTAGAGGCTCATTCCGGGAAAACTGGGGCTGAAATCGCAAGGTCGATCCTGGATGACAACGGGTTGCACAATATCCCGGTTGAAGCGGTCCGCGGGACGCTAACCGACCATTATGACCCTGTTTCGAAAGTGGTGCGCCTCTCAGAACCGGTATATTACGGGGATTCCATCGCATCTGTTTCTGTTGCTGCTCATGAGGTCGGCCACGCCGTTCAGCATAAGCAATCCTATGGTGCATTAGCGCTGCGTCATCGTATGTTTCCATTAGTGAACCTGACCTCGGGAGTGGCGCCATTTTTATTGCTTGGAGGATTTCTGCTTAACCAGTTCTCATTGATCGGTATCGGAATTGTGCTTTTCTCATTCGCTGTCTTCTTTCAGCTCGTTACGCTTCCCGTGGAGTATAATGCCAGCTCACGGGCAAAACGCTATCTTGTGACTGAAGGATTTATCCGCAATGAGGAAGAGCGGGGAGTGAACAAGGTACTGAACGCTGCGGCTCTTACGTATGTGGCCGCTGCATTGATCTCTCTCCTGGAACTTTTGAAATTCATCATGATTTTTTTTCAGGGTGAACGGGAGGAATAACATCAATATTGTAAAAAAGATGTTTCTCTTGATGAGAAACATCTTCTTTGATTTCTACTATACTTAACGGTAAAACATGAATTAATAGACTCCGCCGTAGCCAATTCCTCCTGCACCAAAACCGCCTCCGCCAAATCCGCCTCCGAAGCCCCCAAAGCCTCCGAAGCCGATACACGCGCATCCAACGATGATCAAAAGAATGAACAATACGACAATTAAAGCAAAAGAAGCTCCGCCGCCGCCAAAAAAACTCATAGTTTACACCTCCTCAACTTAGAATATGATGGCTTGACTTAATTGGTTTAGGCAAGCTGTGAAATGTGCCGGTGTCTTTGGAATGATAGTTAACGTATAGGTGAAACAACCATTTTGGTAACCAACCTTGTCTCAGAGAATAAACTGGCTATATACCACACAAGGAGGATCTATACTTGTACGAACACATGAGTAATATTAAGCCAGGCTATCACATGCCGAAAGACAATAAAGCGTACCAGGTAAGCCCAAGCCACAAAGAGCACTGGATGCATCTCTGCAAGCAGTATGCAGGAGCCAACTGTGAGATTGAGATGGCAGACGGTAAGATTTATCATGGAAAGATTCATAGCCATGATAATGACAACATTTATCTCATCATGCCTATGCAGCACAGAGACGAAGCATCTGAACGCTTCTTCCCTGGTTTTGGCTTCGGAGGCTTCCCTGGTTTTGGTTTCGGAGGTTTTGGTTTCAACCCGTTTTTCGTAGGACCTTTTTTCCCGGGCTTCGGTTTGTTCGGTTTTCCTTTCTTCGGATTTAGAGGTTTTAGACGTTTCTGGTGGTAATTAATGTGTCAGTTTGTTCGTAAGTATAAAAGAGAACCACAGACAGCATGTCTGTGGTTCTTTTTTTGTTATTTAGACATGAACGCTTCAATGTCTTCTACTGTACGAATAATGTCCTTTGAAAGATTCTCATATCCGTCTTCGGTTACGAGAATGTCGTCCTCAATCCTGATGCCGATTCCTTCATCTTCAATATACAAACCAGGTTCAATCGTAAGGACCATTCCTGGCTCAAGAACACGGTCTTTGTATGAACCGACATCATGAGTGTCGAGTCCGAGGAAATGGCTGACGCCGTGGTAATAATAATTAGACAGCTCGGCTTTTTCTTTAAATAAGCCGATTCTTATGCATTCTTCTGCGAGAACGGCTTTCGTGTGTTCATTTAATTCTGCGAACTTTAGGCCTGGTTTAATAAGGGCTGTTGTTTCTTTCAATGCTTTAAGAACAATGTTATAGATTTCCTTCTGACGGGAAGTGAATTTTCCATCAGCAGGGAACGTGAAGCTGATATCAGCATTGTAATAGTCTTTTTGAGCACCAAGATCCAGTAATATGAGATCACCATCATTGATCTTAGAATCATTGTCTTCATAATGCAGAACAGTAGCGTTTTTTCCGCTTGCCAAGATGGTATGGAAGGCAAAATCCTTAACGCCTGATGATTTGAGGATAAAGTCAAAGTGCGCTTCGAGCTGGTTTTCCAACATACCGGCTTTTGCATGTTTTAGTACGTTATAGATGCCTTCTTTCGTAATGTTGATGGCTTCCTTAATCTTTTGAACTTCCTCTTCGGTTTTGAACACTCTTAATTCTGTAATGAGAGGATACGCATTTTGAATCGCAAGATGAGGATAATGCTCCTGTAAATGCTTTGCGAAGGAGAAAGCCTTGGTTTGTGCTTCAGACCATTCTCTGCGCTCCAAATCTAAGTATACATTCTTTACGGATTCTGCAAAAAATGTTCTTGCCATGGACGTTTCAAAGCTTTCCAGATATGAAATGCTTTTTATCCCGGAAAGATTCTGAGCTTCTTCTTTTGTCAGTGACGCGCCAATCCATTTTTCCATCACAGGATCTGCTTTCTCGATGAAAAGCGTCTCTTCCACGGAAGTCTCCGTCTTTTTCATGACGAGGATGATGTTTTGACGGTTAATCCCCGTTAAATAATAAAAGTTGCGGTTCGGAGTAAAGGGATATCGTTCATCGGCAGATTTATAAGGGGCCTGGCCGGCAAAAATAATAGCTGTTGATTCAGCAGGGAGCTGATCTGTTAGTTTTTTTCTGTTTTCAATAAAAAATGATGCTTCCATGGGATCCTCCTCAGTAGTTTTAAAATTAAACTGACTATGTGGTTTATTTTCATTGTATTTTTAATGGAATTTTTCGTCAATCAAATACGAGTGTAAATTTTAAATATTTAGTGATCCAAATCAAGAACGGAAACGTTAGCTAGATGAAAACAAAGTATTTAGGATGAAAGGATGAAAACGATGGCACGAATATTTGTTAGAACTTTGGGTATTATTTTTATCGTAATAGGAATTGTTGGTTTCATTTTACCGATGGAGGGACTCTTTCATCTGACGCCGGTCCACAATATTGTTCATTTAGCTTCAGGAATTGTGGCAATCATTATGAGCGGTACAGAAGCGAAGGCTAAATTGTATGCGAAAGTGTTCGGATTTGTGTATCTGCTTGTTGCAATCTTAGGTTTATTCACACATAAATTTGCGGGAATCCATTATCTTGCGGCAGACAACGTGCTGCATTTCATCATTGCTTTTGCCTCAATCTTTACGGGATTTGCTTCACCAACATCCAAATCAGCAAACAAGACAGTTTCAAATTAAAGCTCATGGAAAAAAGGGGTATGTCAGCTGACATATCCTTTTTTTTACGAGGAAAAAGGGAGCGGCGTGCCGAAATGAATAGGGAGGCAAAGGGGGAAGTATATGTCATTTTCGAGTGGGATTGACCATCAGCTGTACACGATGTGCATGATACAAAACGGCGATCAATGTTTGTTGATCAATCGGCCAGACAAGAAAGGTTTTCCGGGTTATATTGCCCCTGGGGGAAAAGTGGATTTTCCGGAAAGTCTGGTTGACGGTGCGATACGTGAAGTGAAGGAGGAAACGGGTCTTACCGTACGAAATCTTACGTTTAAAGGGTTGGATGAATATGTGAATCCCTCTGAGAACTTAAGGTACATGGTATTTAATTATTTGGCGACAGAATTTGAAGGGGAACTTCTGAACAATCCTCCTGAGGGGGAGGCGATATGGATTTCACTGGATGAGCTGGAGCATTTGCCGATGCAGCCATGGTTCAGAAGGCGGCTGCCCTACTTTTTCAAGCCAGGAACCTTTGAAATTCAAAGCTGCTGGGATGGTTCAACTGATAAAGAAAGAAAAGTGACCGTAAAGAGTACATAAGGAGTATAGAGATGAATACAGGACTAAAACAGCAATTACGAGAATCCTATGATAAAGAATCGAAGAGCAGAAACGGACAGGAGACGCAAACATGGAAGGTTGAAGAGAGACGAATATTTGCTGACCTGCTCTTGCGTGATAACAAAAAAAGCCTTTTGGACCTTGGTGCCGGGCCGGGGCGTGACAGTCTATTTTTTCATCAAGAAGGATTGTCCACCCTGTCTCTTGATTTATCACCTGAGATGGTTGGATTATGCCGGGAAAAAGGACTTGCTGCAGAAGTAATGAGTTTTGACAGTTTAGTATTTGCAGATGAGTCGTTTGATGCTGCATGGGCATTGAATTCTCTTTTGCACGTACCAAAAAGCGAGATTATAAATGTACTCGAAGGAATAAAGCGAGTGTTAAGGGCAGGCGGACTCTTCTTTATGGGAGTGTATGGCGGCGTTGATTCTGAAGGGGTATGGGAAGGCGATTCCTATGATCCGAAGCGATTTTTTTCCTTCTTTACGAATGAAGACATTCAAGAGACGGTGTCTTCTGTTTTTCACATTGAAAGGTTCCATGTGGTTCCCCTTGAAGTGATTGGCGGTTCTTTTAGCTTTCAGTCATTGATTTTACGAAAATAAATAAACAAAAGACAGCGGCCATTTACGGCAACTGTCTTTTGTTTATACGGCGCTTTTAGCATACGTTTCAAGTTTGCGATAGCTTGCTTCTTCTAGTGTAAATTCTTCTTCTTGTTCAAAGACAAATTCTTCTGGAGAGTTGAAGTCAAATTCAACCGTTCCAGAAAAGACATAGGTTGCGTTTCCTTTAAGCAGTACAGAATAGCCGCTGCTTTCTTTCAGTTCATTCACTTTGCAGCGCACCATACCGCCGTTGTTTAACACTGTAATATCTTTTTCGGGATGATTGATGCCTAGCCGGCACGTAATCAGGCTTGCTGCGGACATCGCTGTTCCGCATGAGTTAGTGATTCCCACACCGCGTTCATACGTTTGGACAAAGATTTTTGAATCACCCAAATCTTTGACGAAACTGACATTCACGCCCTTGGGAAACACACTTTTTAATTCATTCGCTTTTTTCCCGATCTCAGCTACTTGATCTTGATCAATATCATCGACAAGTGTAATGATATGCGGATTCGGCATACTTACTGCAGTGAAGGCTATTTCTGGAGACAATTCAGGAATCACCGTATTTTCAAGTGTTTCTTGGTCATGGATTAAGGGCAAGGTGTGAACATCAAACGAGACAGGTCCGATCAGAACTTCAAAGGTTTGAATATCGCCGTAAATATTTTCAGTTCTTTGTACATCGAGGTTTGCTTTTAGCGTTTCGACGATGGCATGATCTCTTCCTAATAACTCAGTAATGTATCTTCCTGCACAGCGGAGCCCGTTGCCGCACATTTCCGGCTCGGTGCCATCTGAATTGAAAATCCGGTATTTAGCATCCGCTTTCTCGCTTTTTTGGATAAACAAAATGCCGTCCGCCCCAATAGAGCCTTTGCGGTCACAGAGGACTTTCGTCAAAACGGTACGCTTTTCATCATCGAGTCCGTAATCATTGCTGTATTCATCAATTAAAATAAAGTCATTGCAGGAGCCATGTGTTTTTAAAACGTCAATTTTCAATGGTCTTCGTCCTTTCGTTCCGCCGAATTTCTTATTAGTATCATAACAAGAAACATAAAAAAATGTTAACATCAAATAATAGAAATTACAGAGCATTAAGCTTCATGATCAAGATTAGGCGTGGTATATATAATAGTGTAAGCTAAATAAGGGAGGGAATAAAATGAAAGAGATTCAAACTTTAGAAGAATTTAATGAAGTCATTTCAGCGGATAAAGAAACCATTATGATTTTTACAGCGGGCTGGTGTCCGGACTGCCGCAGACTGGAAGTATTCATTGGAGATATTATCGAAGAACACAACGACAAAGCCTGGTATGAGATCGACCGGGATAAGTTTCCGGAACTTGCTGAAAAGTACGAAGTCATGGGAATCCCAAGCTTGCTTTTGTTTAAAAATGGGGAGAAACTCGCCCATCTTCACAGTGCCAATGCAAAAACACCAGAAAACGTTCGTGCTTATCTGGAGAGCCTTCCAGTATAAAGGAATAATAAAAGCCGCCTCATAAATTGTGAGGCGGCTTTTCTCTGTACATCCGTGACATCACATTGCATACCAACTACATCAAATTACGGTACCATTAATATTACGAATAGGCATGAGAGGATGAAACACGCCTAAGCCGCCACGCTTCCTGTCACGATTAATCTTGTGATAAATTAGGAAACATAACTAAGTACTTTAACACGAAGGGATTGTGGAGAATGAACGAAACGATAAAAAATATTCTTTCTCACCGGTCGATCCGCCGGTTTAAAGATGAACCGATTCCGCAAGAAACCATTGAAACGCTTGTCCAATGTGCTCAGTCTGCTTCCACTTCCAGCTATCAGCAAGTATATTCCATCATAGGAGTGGAGGAACAGAGTTTAAAGGATAAGCTTGCTGAATTGGCAGGCAATCAAAGCTATGTGGCCCAGAACGGCTACTTCTTCGTCTTTTGCCTTGATTATCACCGCCATAAGCTTATGGCTGAAATGACAGGCGGAAATGTTGATGCGACCGTACAATCCAAGGAAGGATTCATGGTAGGGATGATCGATGTTGCTCTTGCCTCACAGAACCTTGCTATAGCTGCAGAATCGCTCGGCTTAGGCATCGTCTATATCGGGGGTATTAGAAACAATCTTCCGGAAGTCTCCGAGCTGCTTCGCTGCCCTGACCATGTAGTGCCGCTGTTCGGCATGGCTGTCGGCTTTCCTGATGCCTCCCCTGGTTTAAAACCGCGCTTGCCTCAAGAAGCCGTCTTCCACAAAAATCAGTACAAGGATGATGAAAAAGCGCTACCGGTCTTAAAGGAATTCGAGATGAAAACGGCAGAGTACTATAAAGAGCGCACAGGCGGAGCCCGGGATGAAGGGTGGGCCACTCAAATGGCGAGAGTAATGGCGCAGCCAAAGCGGACCTATATGAAAGAATTTATTGAGTCGAAAGGGCTTGATAAACAATAGCAAGAAAAAGTTCTGAGATATGATGTTTGAAATGAAAATAAAACAACGTTATACTGGAATCATGCTTTACAATTAAATATGTTTCCTTCGGGGTCGGGTGAAATTCCCAACCGGCGGTGATGAGGATTTGTCCTCTTAGTCCGTGACCCGGCTGTGCAGTGTGCATAGACGGTGGATCTGGTGAAACTCCAGAGCCGACAGTATAGTCTGGATGGGAGAAGGAATGAAGAACGCTTATTTGGCATTGTTTAAAAATACAATCCTTGAAAGCTTATTTCGTCATAACTGTTTATTGATGCTACGAGTTTATTCAGAACAATAAATAGGAACCCCTGGGAGAATTGTGTCTTCCGGGGGTTTTTTGTTTCTGATGCTTAATCATCAAGTTCAGCCCATTCCTTAAATTAAGATATTTCAATAATAAACGACAGGGGGTGAATGAATGTTTACAGGAATCATAGAAGAATTAGGAACCATTGAAGGTATAAAAAAAGGCAATGAAACAATTGTACTCACCATTTCAGCTGCAAAAGTTCTCGTTGATGTACAGCTCGGGGACAGCATTTCTGTAAACGGAGTTTGTCTCACGGTCACAACCTTTTCTGAAAAGAGCTTCACTGTTGATGTGATGCCGGAAACGTACAGAAGTACAGGGCTAAAAGGATTGTCATTCCATTCCAAAGTCAACTTGGAGCGGGCCATGGCGTCCGGCGGAAGGTTTGGAGGACACTTTGTCAGCGGACATATCGACGGAACGGGAGAGATTGTCCAGAAGCGGCCAGAAAAAAATGCCATCTATTATGACATTAAAGTACCGCAGCACCTTGCGAAATACCTTTTGCTGAAAGGTTCAGTTGCTGTAGATGGAACGAGCCTGACGATCTTTGGACTGACAGATGATACGTTTACGATCTCCTTGATCCCCCATACGGTCTCACATACCGTACTGGGTGCAAAAGCAAAGGGAGATTCGGTAAACATCGAGTGCGACATGCTTGGAAAATATGTTGAAAAATTTATGTCCGGTAAGACTCAGCCGGAGAACAAGAAAACAGCCATCACGATGGACTATTTAACGGAGCACGGATTCTAGAGGCAAAGGAGGGTTTTACATGTTTCACAGTATAGAAGAGGCCGTACAGGATTTAGTTATGGGAAAACCAGTAATTGTGGTAGATGATGAGGATAGAGAGAATGAAGGTGACTTTGTTGCCATTGCAGAAAAAGTCACACCCGAAACCGTAAACTTTATGGCCAAGCATGGAAGAGGGCTGATCTGTGCGCCTATCGATGAGCAGCTTGCTGCTAAGCTTGAGCTCTCTCCAATGGTCAGCCATAACACAGACCCTCATGGAACAGCCTTTACGATCAGTATTGATCATAAAAGTACCACAACCGGCATTTCTGCACTTGAGCGGGCAGTTACCATTCAAAAGATGGTGGAGGAAGAGTCGAAGGGAGCTGATTTTAAACGCCCGGGACATATCTTTCCCCTGATCGCAAAAAAAGGCGGCGTCCTTCAGCGTGCGGGCCATACGGAAGCTGCTGTAGACCTGGCGATTCTGGCTGGTTGCAAACCGGCGGGGATGATCTGCGAGATCATGAATGAGGATGGAAGCATGGCAAGGGTGCCTGAACTGCAGGAAATCGCCCGAGAACATGACTTGAAGTTCATCACCATCAAGGATTTAATCCAATATAGAAACCAGAAGGAAAAGCTGGTGGCTAAAGAAGTTGAGATTAAGCTTCCGACGGAATACGGAGAGTTTACGGCAATCGGTTTTACCAACCTAATCGATGATAAAGAACATGTGGCCCTCGTTAAGGGTACCATTGACCCAGATCAGCCAGTGCTTGTGAGGGTTCACTCGGAATGTTTAACAGGGGATGTATTTGGTTCCCGCCGCTGTGACTGCGGACCTCAGCTTCACGCAGCGCTCCGCCAGATCCAGGAAGCTGATTCTGGTGTGCTTTTGTACATGAGGCAGGAGGGCAGAGGGATTGGACTTCTTAATAAAATGAAGGCCTACAAGCTCCAGGAAGAGGGCTACGATACGGTAGAAGCCAATGAAAAGCTTGGATTCGCACCAGATCTCAGAAATTATGGTATCGGAGCACAAATCTTGAAAGAGCTCGGTATAAAGAAGATGCGCCTGCTGACGAATAATCCGCGAAAGATTACAGGATTAAAAGGCTATGACCTTGAAGTGGTGGAGCGCATAGCGATTCAAACGCCGTCAAATAAGGATAACGAAAATTATTTAAAAACAAAACAAACAAAACTAGGGCACTTGCTGCAGTTTTAATCAGAGGAGGAATTTTAATAATGGCAACGATTTATGAAGGGAATTTAGTTGGATCAGGATTAAAGGTTGGAATTGTAGTAGGCCGGTTTAATGAATTTATTACTGGAAAACTGTTAAGCGGGGCGCAGGATGCTTTAAAACGCCACGGTGTAGAAGAAGAGAACGTCGACATCGCTTGGGTGCCTGGAGCTTTTGAAATTCCATTGATCGCAAAGAAAATGGCAGACGCGGGCAAATATGATGCCGTTATCACCCTTGGAACAGTCATCCGCGGCTCTACACCTCATTTTGACTATGTCTGCAACGAAGCGGCAAAAGGCGTTTCCGCTGCTTCTCTTCAGTCTGGTGTACCTGTCATTTTTGGAGTCCTGACAACAGATTCCATTGAGCAGGCGATAGAGCGTGCTGGTACAAAAGCCGGAAACAAAGGATGGGAAGCAGCTGCTGCAGCCATCGAAATGGCTAATTTGAACCGACAATTTAATTTTTAATGATTAACCAGGAAAAAAATCCGCAGACCGCGGATTTTTTTCTTTTTTGGGAAGATGGGAGTAGAGAAAATACAGTGTTTTTCATATTGACATTATAGTTAGAATAGTGTTAATATTAGCAAAGTCAAAAACAATACCAAATTTTTGAAGGGATGGTTGGTCATGAAAAAGTCAGTGAAAATCGATGATGTTCGTCATATCGCTGTTTCTCAATTTCATAGGGCGGCCGGCCACCCAGAGATGAAAGAACACTAGTCATTCTTTTTCGTTTATTCACAGGCACCGGTCACATTTTTTCCTTTGTGAGGTGTCTTCTGTTTTTCTAAGCATATCGCCACAGGGGCGGTATGCTTTTTTCTTTTGTCTAGCTCCAGCACCCAGGGCTGAAAACTTATTTCTTGTTTTCAGCATAATGATGAAATCCATAACATAATTTCATTCCTAGTCCTCGGAGGACGAAAATTACAGCTTTTTTCAAATTGGTTTCACAAATTTTTTCACATAAAGGAGCTCTGCACTATGTATGTATTTTCTATGGTCAGGTTGAATTCTGAAGCCCATCTCGAATCGGGGTAGCACGTTTGTTTGCAGTAACATGAAGGGGAAAGGGGAGAATTTATGTTTTCGGTACTGAGCAAATTAGGCTGGTTTTTTAAACAGCATTGGAAACGATATACGATTGCTGTTCTGTTATTAATTGTTGTCGGCATCTTGGAAGTCATTCCGCCGAAGATCGTCGGCAACGCGATTGATGCGATCAATCTCGGCAAGCTGACAAAAGAGTCGCTTGTACAAACGATCTTATTTTATTTAGGTTTGTTAACAGTAACCTATATTTTAACGTATTTCATGATGTATCAGTTGTTTGGAGGGGCGTTTGTTGTTGAGCGGATTCTTCGTTCGAAATTCATGCGACACCTGCTGAAAATGACACCTGCATTTTACGAAAAGAACAGGACAGGAGATTTGATGGCAAGAGCTACCAATGACTTGAAGGCGATCTCCGTTACTGCCGGTTTCGGGATATTAACACTTGTTGATTCCAGTGTATTTATGCTGGTTATCCTTTTTACGATGGGGATTTTCATCAGCTGGAATTTGACGCTGGCTGCTGTATTGCCGCTTCCTTTGATGGCCATTGCCATGAACAGGTATGGAAAGAAAGTTCATGAGCGGTTCATGAAAGCACAGGATGCCTTCGGGGACATGAATGACCAGGTGCTTGAAAGCATTTCAGGAGTAAGGGTTATTCGCGCCTACGTGAAAGAGCGGGAAGACATCGAGCGGTTCAATGACCTTACCGACGATGTGTACGGTAAAAATATCGCCGTTGCTAAAATCGATGCGCTGTTTGAACCGACTATTAAAGTACTCGTCGGCATCAGCTACTTGATCGGTCTTGGGTACGGGGCGTATCTGGTGTTTCATAACAGTATCACATTAGGGCAGTTGGTTTCTTTTAACGTTTACCTTGGTATGCTCATTTGGCCCATGTTCGCTGTTGGAGAATTGATCAACATCATGCAGCGGGGAAATGCTTCACTCGACAGGGTGAACGAGACTCTCGCTTATGAACCGGACGTTAAAAATGAAGATGACCTCATCCCTCTCAAAGAACCTGGAGAGATTGCATTTCATGATGTGACCTTCCGCTATCCTTCTTCTGAGGTAGATAATCTTGTGTCCGTGAATGCAAGGGTGAAAAAAGGACAGACGCTTGGGATTGTAGGCCGCACAGGAAGCGGAAAAACGACGTTCCTGAAACAGCTGCTCAGAGAGTATCCTTTAGGTGAAGGAGAAATCCAAATTTCCGGCATTGATCTTCATCACTTGGCCATTGAAGATATCCAGGGATGGATCGGCTATGTACCTCAGGATGCCACTCTATTTTCTAAAACAATAAGAGAGAACATCTTATTTGGCAAAAGCAGCGGAACAGAAGAAGAGCTTCAGCACGTCCTTCGGATGGCCTCCTTTGACCGTGACGTGAAATATTTGCCGGAAGGGTTGAATACGCTTGTCGGAGAAAAAGGAGTAGCGTTATCGGGCGGACAGAAACAGCGTGTTTCTATCGCCAGGGCGTTATTTATTGATCCGGAAATCCTCATGCTTGATGATGCGCTATCGGCTGTTGATGCTAAGACGGAAGCAGCAATCATCGCAAACATCAGAAAAGAACGGGCAGGAAAGACCACTTTTATTACGACCCACAGGTTATCAGCAGTAGAACATGCTGATTGGATTATCGTAATGGATGAAGGAAGGATTATCGAAGAAGGTACACACGCACAGCTCATCTCCTCAGGAGGCTGGTATGGTGAGCAGTACGAACGGCAAAAAGTCGAAGAAACCTTCGATGAAAAGGCGGTGTAAGATTTGAACGTAGGGAAGAGATTATTTCGTTACGCACTGATTTATAAAAAAAGTTTTATTATAGGTCTGCTATTGCTGGCTTTGGCCGTATCAGCAGAGTTAACCGGTCCGTTCATCGCCAAGCGCATGATTGATGTTCACATTCTAGGCATTGAAAAGCCTTGGTTTGAAACGACTGCTCAAGATAAAGACACGGTTTCTTATAAGGGGAGCCGATATCAGCGCGAAGATCGTTTTCAGTCCGGTGAACCAAAAGGAAAACAGGCCAGGATTACACAGATTGGGAGAAAGTATTACTTCATTAATCAGCCCGCAAAATTAGAAGGGGAAAAGAGTTACAAAAACAAGGAAATCATGGTCACTTCTAAAGGTGTAACCACTAAATATCCGGCAGTACAGCTGAAGAACAATGAGCTTTTTAAATTTTATAAGCCCGAGATCAGAGGGCTGTTTAAGCTGACGGGCATTTATTTTGTTCTTTTGTTGTTTGCTGGATTGTTTCAGTACGGACAGAGGTATATGCTGCAGAGCTCCTCCAATCTGGTCATCAAGAAGCTGCGGCAGGATGTATTTTCACAGATCCAGAGAGTGCCGATTACGTATTTTGATAATCAGCCGGCAGGAAAAATAGTATCACGGGTGACGAATGATACAGAAGCAATTAAAGAGCTGTTCGTTAATGTACTTTCTAATTTCTTCACAGGCATTATTTATATGGCGGGAATCTTCACAGCGCTGTTCATTCTGGATATGCGTCTCGCCCTGATCACGATGATTCTCGTGCCGATTCTGGTTATTTGGATTAAACTCTATCGAAAACTGGCTTCTAAGTATAACCATATTATCCGTTCAACACTGAGCGACATCAATGGAATGGTCAACGAATCCATCCAAGGCATGCCAATTATACGGGCGTTTAAACGGCAGAAGGAAACGACAGAAGAGTTTGAAGAGATGAATGAGAAATATTTTTCTTTTCAAAATAGGTTATTGAGTTTAAATGGCCTTACTTCTCACAACCTTGTGAGTGTACTTAGGAATTTAGCGTTTGTTGCCTTGATCTGGTACTTCGGAGGGGCCTCACTTAAGACGGACACCCTGATTTCCGTTGGTGTCCTCTATGCTTTTGTTGATTACTTGAACCGGCTGTTCCAGCCCATCACCGGGATGGTTAACCAGCTCGCCCAGCTTGAGCAGGCGCTCGTATCAGCAGAGCGTGTATTTGTCCTGCTGGATGAGCCGGGTATGGATGTGAGGGTACAGGAAGTTGAGCGTTATAAAGGAAATGTAACATTCAATGGAGTTACATTTGCTTATAAAGAAGGTGAGAATGTCTTGAATGATATTACCTTTGAAGCAAGGCAGGGCGAAACGGTAGCTCTTGTCGGCCATACGGGGTCAGGAAAAAGCTCTATTATGAACCTTCTTTTCCGGTTTTATGATATTAAGCAGGGGAGAATCCTTATTGATGGCAAGGATATTATGAAAATGCCAAAGCAGGTGCTCAGGGAGCATATGGGGATTGTTCTGCAGGATCCATTTCTATTTACGGGAACCATCGCTTCGAACATCAGCCTGGATGACCCCGCGATTTCAAGAGAGATGGTAGAAAAGGCCATTAATGATGTAGGAGCGATGCCGTTTGTACAAAACCTTCCAAAAGGATTGGATGAACCCGTCATCGAAAAAGGAAGCACTCTTTCTTCCGGTCAAAGGCAGCTTCTTTCTTTTGCAAGGGCCCTGGCGTTCAATCCAGCAATCTTAATTTTGGATGAGGCAACGGCTAGTATCGATACTGAAACAGAGGCCATCATTCAAGAGGCGCTTGATGTGCTGAAGAGGGGACGAACGACCTTTATCATTGCCCACAGGCTGTCCACCATTAAAAATGCGGACCAGATTCTTGTCCTGGATCGCGGAAGAATTGTTGAAAAGGGCGATCATACTTCATTGATGGAAGCCCGAGGCCGCTATTTTCAAATGTATCAAATTCAACAAGGACAGAAAGCGAGTAAAGCAGTATAACATTAAAAAGGGAGCCAGCCGGCTCCCTTTTTTATTTGGAAAATCTATTGAACTTCCTCTTGTTCCCTTTCAGCACAGTCGGTATCGAGCTTTCCGTCTGCACTATTTTCATGTCCAGAGCCATCGCTTCCCTCGGATGCGGCAGCGGTCCCTGTTACATTTAATATAGCAGCCATTCCTGTAATAACGATTTTCTTTTTCCAATCAGGATGCATGAATACCCTCCTACTTAATGTTAAGAAAAATCAGCTTGTGGAGAATTACCCTTATTAAAACATATTAAACCCTATCCATAACTAACCGATAATAACTAGGTAGATAAATGTAATTCAATGTATGTAAAAACGGGATAATGTATACCCAAAATGCAGATTGGGAGAAGACAAAATGAAAGCTAAAATGATTCGGTATTTTAAAAAGGAAGAAATGAAATCAAGCCTTCAGGAACAAGTGCTGCATGAATTGAACCATGTTGTGATGGAACGAAGCCCTGGATCCAGTCTGGAAAAGCAGTTAGCCATGATTTCAATGACCCCGGAAGATCTGGCGGTTCTCCGAGCAATGCAGCCTTTTGTTTCACAGCATATTGATCAAGTTGTCACTGGGTTCTACAGCACAATTGCCCACGTACCTCAGCTTTCTGAGATAATAGAGAAAAACAGTTCTATTGAACGGCTGAGACTGACACTTGAGCGCCATATTCGTGAGATGTTTAACGGTGAGATTAACCATGCCTTTATTGAACAAAGGAAAATGATCGCGCACATTCATTTTAAAATTGGATTAGAGCCGAAATGGTATATTTCCGCCTTTCAGGATCTTCAGTTATCTCTTTTATCCATCATGGACGAACATCTGGAGGGGAAAGAGGATTTTTATCTTGCGGCAACAGCCATTACCAAAATGCTGAACCTTGAACAGCAGCTGGTTCTTGAGGCGTTTTCTCTTGAAGAAGAGAAAGCCAGGATGAAAATTGAAGAGCAGAAAGCATTGGTAAAACAAACGGTCAACTCTTCTTCTGACGAACTGGCTGCCATTGCCCAGGAGGCGAGTGCAGCGATCGAACAGCTTGCCGCACAATCTGGAGATGTTGTAGAACATGCACAGAGCAGTGTAGAGTATGCCTCTCTCGTATCTGAAAAATCAAAAGAAGGCAAAGAAAAGATCGAGCTGCACTTATCATCGGTACAGCAGATCAAGCAGAAAATGAATCAAATATCAAAAGAGATTCTTTTATTAAAAGAAGACTCTGGCCATATTATTGAAATTGTTGATCTCGTGAAAGGAATCGCCGAACAGACCAATTTACTTGCCCTGAATGCAGCCATTGAAGCAGCAAGAGCAGGGGAAATGGGTAAAGGTTTTGCTGTAGTAGCGGGAGAAGTCAGAAAACTGGCAGAGCAAACCAAAGATTCAGTAGGAGGAGTCGCTGAATATATCTCCAACACGAATGGGCGGATGGATTTAATTACGGCTTCTTCGGCACAAATCAATAGCTGGATCAATGAGAATACAGCTGAAGTTGAGGAAATGAACGATTTTTTCAATGAAATTCTCACAAACATGGAAGAAAGCAGAAAACAGAGCAACAGCGTTGGAGGAAAGATACTGGATATAGCAAAAATTATTAAAGAGATGGAACATGCCATTGCCCAAATTGCTCAATCTGCAGAAAGCCTTTCAGACAGTACGTATCATCTATAAAAAAAGAGCCCCTTATTGGGCTCTTTTTTATGATTTTATGATGGCATATTGCCCTCTGTTTGTTATAAATGAAATGATGCTGCCATCAATATTGATTCCGTTAATTCCATCAAGGGGAACTTCATATAAAACAGATGGAAGTTCAGTCGACTCTCCATCTTCCGTACTGTAAGCTCTACCGTGCAGGAACATGACATTATCGGATAGATAGTCATCAATGGAATCCCGCTGTTCAAAAGTCGCCTCTTCCAGCTGAATGTTGATCTGATCCAAATCTCCATTTTCTTCTTTTCGGATGGAAATCTGATGTCCAGCCCAGTTATTTATATGGTCTTTTACGTCGATAATTTTTAATTCGCTCATTATGCTCACCTCTTTAACAATGTACCCTGAAACCACCAGAATAAACCCTGTTGCCAGGAGAGTACACGTTATAAATCGTATGTGAGAGGGTTAATTTAAAGGCTGAACCCTCTGAATGACGCCTTTGCCCCAAGATGCGACCTTAACGGTTACTTTATATTCACGCTGAGGCCTTTCAAGCTGTTTTCCGGTGTTATCTTTTACATAATAACGTTCAAGCCCATATTCAAGGTGCAGGAATCCTTCCATAGAAGGTGTGGCTTTTCCTTTTAAATATACTTGCTGCCCCTTAACATCAGGACGATCACTAGTTACCTTGGTTACCCTATATGAGCCGTCGTTATCCGGAGACAGAACAGCATAAACAGGGGTTGGATCCACGATGGATTTACCATTCCAAAGTGAGAAAGAGACTTCGTTGATCTCATAGTTCAGCGTTACGTAATCTCCGTAGAAAACATCGGAAGGATCAACAGGCTTTGTTTTTAAAACAATTTCCTTGCCATAGTAATCTGCTGCATAATAACTGGCTGCAATTCCCAAAAGGACAAGTACTTGAAGAACGATCAGCCCTATCCACCATTTATTTTTTTTCATGAGAATCACCGCCTTCCTCCAGAACATCCTTTTTCTTTTTCTGCAAAACGAAATAAAGAGCAAACAGGAGAATTCCGCCAATCAGGAAGAAGAGAGATTTTGGCATAAATGACCACGCCAGATTGATGTATGCGATGAACGTTACAATCAAGAACAGGATAATTCCCCAATTGATCTGGGACCGTTCTTCTTTCTGATATCCTTCCGTCAAAAGAAGTCCGGAGAATAGGAATGCCGTGATCAAATAAATGATGCCTGCTGTGAATTCCCCAATGAGGAATGTGGAATAAAACCAGGGGAAAAATAATAATCCTGTCTTCAAAAATGAGGGGAAAGTGCCCTTTTTCATTTTTACGGATACAACTGCAGCAAACAACAGAACATATATGATGCCAAACCATGACGGATCAGGATAATCCAACGAACTGGCAGTATTGGTTAAGAAGAAATAAAGCAGCAAACTGGTGATAAAGGCAGCACCCGTTGTAAAAAAACGCAACGGTGAAGCGAGATTTTGGTTCAATCCTTCAGCTGCGGCATATAAGCCGATCAAGATTACAATCAGCCAGAGCCAGTTATCCTCAAGTGTTAAGGCATAAAGGACAAGGTGCAAAACTAGACCGGCAGAAAAAAACCAAGTAAGCAGCTTGTCTTTTGAAGCGGAAACGAACCAGCCTAGACCAATCGCGAACAAAATAAGTATCACATGGCTGTAGCTGGAGAATTCGGATAATGCATAAAGCTGGCCTCCGGTCAGGATCGCGAAGGAAATAAAGAACAAAAGCTTCCCGCGAAATAAATAAAGATAAAGCAAAGCTGGAACGGACCAAATGATAAAAGTGCGTGCATCATAGGATACGAAATGAAACGTTTGGCCAAGCAGGATAAGTCCAGCTCCAAAAGCCGCGATTCCGAGGGCTATAAAAGCTCTTCCCAGAACAGGATTTCCTTTTTTTAGCCGAACATGGCCAGCTGTGTAGAACACACTGAGAACAGCAATCAGAAGCACCAGACGGAAGAGAGGTGATATTCCATCCCAGTTGGAAGCGATGAAGGATAAAATCCCAAGGCCGATGAGAATGCTTGCAAAGACGGGAATGAGTCCGATTCCTTGCTTTGAATGCCCGTCTGGATATTTTGAAAGAATCTGTTTGTATTGTTCTTCCGTAATAATTCCATCCTGTACCCACGTCTTCCCTTCTTTAATTAGCCACTTGTCACTCAATGTTCCACCCCGATTCTTTAAATTTGTAAAAATGCAGGTCGAATAAAACGTTGTATTCTTCACCCCCACTGTAACAGAGCACGTTAATATTTTCACCCTCAACCCAAAGATATGTCACACGTGGAAAGAGGATGCTGTATTTTCAGCGTTTGGGGCCATTCCACATAAATTGGAAAAAAACCGGCGCATAACCTTTTTTAATTGATGCACAATATGTTTCAAGAGGAGGTGATATCAATGGCAAACAACAATAGCTCAAACCAATTAGCAGTACCTGGTGCTCAACAAGCTCTTGATCAAATGAAGTACGAAATCGCTTCTGAGTTTGGTGTTCAATTAGGAGCTGACACAACTGCTCGTGCTAACGGATCTGTAGGTGGAGAAATCACGAAACGTCTTGTAGCAATGGCTCAACAACAAATCAGCGGATCAGCTCGATAACTCTATAATCATGGCTGTAGAAGGGTGGAGCAATCCGCCCTTTTTGATAAGGAAAAGAGGAAGGCAAAATGAGTATGTGCCCGGTTTGCAATCAATTACATAATGTTGCCTTCCGCTGTCCGGAATGCGGTAATTTGAGTGAAGATCTAGGGAAGCTGAGCGATTACTTCGATGATTACAGCCCTTATGTGGATTCCGATGGATTAAAGCTTGAAAATGGTTATCCGGCTGATTTTAAAGAAGGCCAGTGCCCGCATATGTATTATTGCCGGATATGCCGGCATGAAATGATTATGTTTATTTCTGAATGGAACTCAGAGGAACTGCAATAGGCAAAAAAAATCACCGTTCTCTTTAAAAAGAGCGGTGATTTTTATTTTACCAGGCGTAATCGCCGTTCCAGGCGTTCGCGGCCCCATTCAAGCAGGGTGGATATACCCCAATAGATAAGTGCGGCTTCCAAGAGTACCGGCAGGACGATGAGACTTGATGCACTGCGCTGGTCTGCAATGGAAGTAAGTTCTGGAACGGTAATCACCGAAGCCAGAGAAGAGGATTTAGCAACATCGATCAATGAATTCCAGATCGATGGGATAGCAATCCGCCAAGCTTGCGGAAAAATTACTTCCCTGAACGTTTGGAAGTAGTTCATGCCGAGGGAATAGGCGGCTTCCCATTGTCCGTTTGGAATGGATTGAATGGCTCCGCGGTATGATTCTGCAATATAAGCGCTGAAATGCAGGATCAATCCTACGAGAGCTGCTTGCCATCCTTCAGGGGTAATCGCAAATGTAAAACCATTATATAAGATCAATAATTGAATAAGGAGCGGTGTTCCGCGAAAAAAAGAGATATAAATCTTTGCAAAACGGACAAGCACACTGTTGCTCGACATCCGGCAAAGTGCAATGATCAGGCCGAAAATCAGCGAGCCAATTATGGAACCAAGGCTGAGGATAACGGTGATTTTGGCTCCCTCCAGTAAAAACGGGAGGGAGTCCACCATGTATTGGAGAGAACTACTCACTTACATCTGCTCCAAAGTATTTTTTGGAAAGCTTGGAAAGAGTGCCGTCCTTCTTCATGTCAGCGAGTGCTTTATCCACTTTTTTTGCTAAATCTTTATCATTTTTCTTAAAAGCAAATGCCATTTTATTCTCTGAGAATGGCTCTCCTACAGGTTTCACATTGTATTTTGTATTTTTAAGCTCGGTTAAAATAAAGAGCTCATCATTTAAGGCAGCATCCACACGGTTAACATCTAGATCAGTCAGTACTTGAGCAATGCCTTTGTAATATTTAACTTTTGCTCCCGCTTTTTCAGCTTGAGCTGCATAGTTGCTTCCTTGTGTGGTTCCTACCACTTTTCCTTTAAGGTCTTTAATGCTTTTAATGTCTTTGTTGTTTTTATTAACAATTACTTTCCCGCCAGACACGGTGTAAGGACTGGAGAAAGCAAATTGTTTTTTGCGTTCCGGAGTAATCGTTACCTGATTCGCTACCATGTCAAATCGCTTTCCTAGAGAACTAAACATGTTCTTCCATTCGGTTGGTACAACTTTTGGCTTCATATCAAGGCGTTTTGCCACTTCTTTTGCGACTTCAACATCATAGCCAGTGACTTCATTCGTCTTTTTGTCGCGATAAGAGAATGGAGGGTATGTAGCTTCCGTTCCGATCGTCAACTCTTTTTTCTTTTCCCCATTGTTGCCGCAAGCGGTTAACACACCCGCAAGCATGACAGAAACCATGAGTAATGCCCACAGCTTTTTCATGTAAAAAACCTCCGTTATAAATCCAAATTTGGATTATTTTTTTAGTTTAAACCGATAAAACACATCAGAATTCTTTAGTCATTTTAATCAGTAAACTAAGTTGTTGTCAATGATTAAACATTATTCCCTATTTTAGAACGATTTTCACATGAAATGAAGAAAAAATAAAAAAACCTCTTTCTTAGGAAGAAAAGAGGTTTTGAACTTGAAATTATCTAATGCGCTCTTCAGTGTCGTTATCGAAGAAATGCGCTTTGTTCATGTCAAAGGCAAGATGAATGTTTTGCCCGTTCTGAACATCTGTACGGGAATCAACACGTGCGATGAAATCTTGGCCAGCGATTGTAGAGTACAGGAAAGTTTCAGCTCCCATCAGCTCTGCTACATCAATGCGGGCAGTGATCTTTGTATTTGTAGAAGACTCAAGGAACACAGGCTCATCATGGATGTCTTCTGGACGAATTCCGAGGGTTACTTCTTTATTAAGGTAACCGTTGTCCTTCAGCGTTTTCATTTTGCCTCCAGGAATGGCAACACGGATATCATTGATGACGAAGAATCCGTCCTCTACTTTTCCTTGGAGGAAGTTCATCGCCGGGCTTCCGATAAATCCGCCGACAAACACATTTTCAGGAGTATCGTATACTTCTTTCGGTGATCCTACTTGCTGGATGTGTCCGTCTTTCATAACAACGATTCGAGTTGCCATCGTCATCGCTTCTGTCTGGTCATGCGTTACATAGATCGTCGTTGTTTGAAGACGCTGATGCAGCTTGGAAATTTCAGCACGCATCTGAACACGCAATTTTGCATCAAGGTTGGATAACGGCTCATCCATCAAGAATACTTGAGCATCACGAACGATGGCACGTCCGAGCGCAACCCTCTGGCGCTGACCGCCTGAAAGAGCTTTCGGTTTACGGTCAAGGTATTGTTCTAGTCCAAGGATGCGCGCAGCATCTTTTACACGGCGATCGATTTCTTCTTTGCTGAATTTGCGAAGCTTCAGCCCGAATGCCATATTGTCATATACGTTCATGTGCGGATAAAGGGCATAGTTCTGGAAAACCATGGCGATATCACGGTCTTTAGGAGCGACATCGTTTACAACACGGTCGCCGATCACAAGATCTCCTTCAGAAATATCTTCAAGTCCTGCAATCATACGAAGAGTAGTGGACTTACCACAGCCGGACGGCCCAACGAATACAATAAATTCTTTATCTTTAATATCAAGGTTAAAGTCATGTACTGCAGTGACTTTATTGTCATAGCGTTTCACAATATTTTGAAGTTTAATTTCTGCCATTGTTACTGCCTCCTTAAGTTCGCAAAAGAAAAGCATTTGCTGGTTGCCTTCATTGTATCGAATGTAAGGGCTTTCGTATATTGGAGGCTTGTCCGAAATGAAAGCGCTATTTTTGTGCATAGTGCACAAATGGTTTTTTAGGCTTTGCCAAAAAAACCACCTTAAAACTTTACCTTGCTTGTTCACGGCTGATTAACGCATGATACACTGCAACGGCTGGTTTGAATTGTTTAACGTCAATTCCAGTTCTCTCGATAAATTTATCAACCCGGTACTGAAGGCTGTTTCGGTGGATGTAAAGTTTCTTTGCCGCCATCGACAGGTTCATGTTGCATTCAAGGAACACTTTGATGCTTTGGATGAGGTCTCTGTCGTCAAATAGCTCATCCGGGATCAATTGGGAAATATAGTGATGGGCAGGCTTGTCCGTCTGGGTGAGCAGCAGATAAGGGACAAGGTCTTCACGGCTGTACACCTCTTGTGGTGGAAGAAACGGCCGCACTGAAGAGAACAGTTCCCTTTCCAGTTTGAATTGTTCAGCTGCGGGTTCATAATCCTGAAGCCACATCCCGAGGAACAAGTCCAGATCGGTGTAAAAATCACCCGTCAGGACAGATTTTACCTGATCGTAGGGCAATTCTTTCGCTTCATCTGTTTTCGGTTCGATCAGAACGCCATAATGAGCGTTTATAAACAAAACGGTTACTTCAGAAGGGAAAATACCAGATACGGCTTCCATAAATGCTTCTGCTTCCTGATCGGAAAGGGGGCTTTTTAGAAAGAAATGAATGAACCTGAAGCTGGTACCGGCCTCTTTTTCGGATGGATTTCCTTCGAGCACGTTCTTCCAAAAGATTTGCTGCTGAGAGAGAGGTACTTCAGCTTCTTGTGAGAACAGCGAGTTTAATAAGCACAGTTCATCTGAGGTAACCGCTGATTTGGCAATCCCGAATCTTTTTCCCTCTTGATCTGCAAACCAATAATAGTGTTCCGGGCGGCTGGCAGATATAGTGAAATGGTCTCCATAATAATCTTTAAGTTTGGATAGCATGCCGAAAACCCCTTTGTTTAATCTACTGTTAGTATACCAGTGCAGATCAGGATATAACAAAAAAGGAGGGGACCTGCACTTAGGTCACGTTCAGCCCTTTGGAAACAAAGGCCTGTTTGGCGAGATGAACAGCATATTGCAAAGGAAGCATTCTCGTCGAATAATCTTCTGCTCTAAAGGAAGAATGGGAGAAAATGCCCCTTCCTGGACGGGAATTGGCTTCAATCAGCCACACCTTTCCGTGCCGGTCCAAGCCAAGATCAAATCCAATTTCTCCGATGAGGCCTGATATGTTCTCATCAATTTTATGGCTGAGCTGTAACGCGGCTTTTGTAAGTTTCAAAGCTGATTTTGAAGGCAGGCCGGCATGCTGGATTACCTCTTCGGCCCGCTTTACTTCACCTCCGTAAGCCAGATGTGTGGTATGGGCCTGTGTACCGGCAATCTTTGAGGCCATCGCACTGGCCACCCACTTTCCGTCCCGGTTTTTATTCGTATGCACTCTAAAGTCAACCGGCCGCTGTTTCCAAGTGATCAAGTCTATCCCTTGCTGTACTAGCGTATCTTGAAGCCGCCCATAGAGTTTGCGTGTTTTCAGAAGAGAGATCAAACTTTGGAAATGCTCGATTTTAGGATGGTGATCTTCAAGGAATCTGCAGCTGTAACCTCCAGCCGGTTCTTTGTGCACGGAAAGAATTCCTCGGCCATGGCTGCCCCCGATCGGCTTGAAGAAAACAGCAGAATACGTGTTTAACATATTTTCAATTAGCTGAACTCCTGGATTGATCACCGTATAGGGCAGGTAGTCCCTCATCTCCTTATCCTTTTGCAGAAACTGAAAAATCTCCCATTTGCTGAAAAAAGAAGGGTTAAAGAATGGAATCTCCCATTCAAGGTCAAGCAGATGAACAGCTTTCTGATATTTCAAGCTGCTTTCTGTTCGCCGATTGGGAATCTGGTTGTAGATGATGGAGGGAAGGGGAACGAGGTGCTGTGACCATCCTTTCTCCGAGTAAAAGAATCCCTGAATCATCCGATTTTTCTGCTGTATTTGCTCAGGACCAAATACAAAATAATAAGCCCCGACTTGTCGGTCTGCAGAGAGAAGCTTACTGAAAAAAGAAGATCTCTCTCCTACCGGACGGGAAGGGAAAAGGCCCACCCCTGATGTAAAAATACCCACAAGCGGCCCGATCAGGATGCGTGAATCTTCAATATGTACGTGGATTTTTGCCTCAAAAGGTATGGACAGCAAATCCCAAAGGGACTTCGATAATTGAATTTCCCTTTTGGCATGAGGAACAGCTTCACATAAAACGGTTCTTGAACCAAAGGACAAGGATACGCGGTGCCTGCCGTGTTGTAAGAGATATTCCGGCACATAGACTCTGCTTCCATCATCCTTGCCTTTGCAGATTGGAAGTACATGCTGCATTTCTTTCCCTCCCCACGAGAAGTGCACTTTGCGATGGCATTCTCGATTGATTAGGCTTATGCCGATATCGTATCCTATGAAAGCAGTAAGAAAATCGTGTTTAACAATTAGGAGACAAATGCGAGAAAAGAACTAAAAATGATTACCTGGCTTGGCGTATTGCTGGGAGGAGCCATCGGGTTCGTCCAGGCTTTAATTGTGATGTTCATGCAAGGTCTGTTATAGTGGTAGAGATTCAGAGATTTGAGGAGGAATACAATCATGTCTAATATTTATGACTTGGCATACAGCCTTGAAAAAGCTTTGCGCGACAGCGAGGATTTCCAAACATTAAAACAATGCTATGCAGAAGTTAATGCCGATGCAGAAGCACAAAAAATGTTTGAAGAATTCCGCAACCTGCAAATGGGCCTTCAGCAAAAACAAATGACCGGCGAACAAGTAACACAAGAGGAAGTGGAAAAAGCTCAAGCCATGTTCCAAGCCGTTCAGCAAAATGAAATCATCAGCAAACTCATGGCAACTGAACAGCGCATGAGCCTAACCATTTCTGATCTCAATAAAATAATCACTAAGCCGCTCGAAGAGATCTACGGACCAATGGTAGATAACGAGCAGTAAATATATCATGTAAAAAGCCGTCCCCGGTGTGCATTTTGTGCAGGGAGACGGCTTTTTTTGTTGCACGGGGGGCGGATTGAGCCAAACCATTGCATAAATGCGCCTAATTCAGATTAATTGCGCCGAACTCAAAATAATTGAGCGAAAATGAAGTACAATTGATCCTTTTAGAAAATTCGGATAACTTCTTCGGGGCATTCTCATAAAACGCTTTTTTGGGCGTCCCCGTTACAGGTTCTTCAGCATTTTCGATGGGCATAAGTGCAACATCAGCCTGCCCAATACGCAAGCTGTGTTTTCTTTATCTGTTCTACCTTCTTCGATAGGGGAATACATTTTGACAGAGAGAGTCTTTATTCGATACAGAGGGGGGATTGCCATGGTATACCGGATGCTGATTCTTGACATCGATGGGACCCTGTTGAGAAGCAATTTTCGTATGGATAAGGAAACGAGGGAAGCGATAGATTATGTGAAGAAGAAGGGTGTTTATATCACACTGGCCTCAGGGAGGAATTTTCCATCTACAAAAAAGATCGCTAAGGCATTGAAACTTGATGGTTATTTAATCAGCCAAAACGGCGGGTTTATCGCTTCTAGTGTGGATGAACCGTTTTTTGAATCACATATTTCAAAAGAAGACACGTTTCGGATCGTCAATATTTTAGAGAATTACAATTGCCATATCCGGCTCGTGCATGAACGTTTCTCAGTCGGAAACCAGGTTCAGCAGAAAAACCAGCTCGTTGCGAAGGTAACATTGGGTGCAGGGGATCCGCTTTTCTATCCGGTAACGTTTCAGGAGAGCCTGAGCAGTAATGTACTGGAAAAAGAGATTACCCCATCTAAGATTGATGTTCAGTTCTTTGAGGAAAGAGAACGGCGGTCAGCGGAACAGCATTTGAGGACGCATTTTGCCAATTTTGAGTATACCTCCTCGACGAAGTGCAATTTCGAAATTACTTCCCCCAATGTCACGAAAGCCAATGCATTAAGACTGCTCGGCTTGAAGCTTGATGTGACCCCTGAGGAGATGGTGGCTGTCGGTGATTCTCATAATGACAGGGAAATGATTGAGATGGCGGGGCTTGGAGTGGCCATGGGCAATGCTCCTGAAGATGTGAAACAGGCTGCTAATTGGATCACCAGGACGAACGATCAGCTCGGAGTGCCATATATGATAAAAGAAGTTTTCCGAAAGCAGCTGAGAGTGGAACTATATTAACGAAAAAGCTCCGAAACGGGGCTTTTTTGGGTTTTAATGTAAAATATATTTCATTTTTATTACAGATTGAAAAAACGACAAATTTTGAAAGGGTTTTCATAAAGTGCTGTCGAATCATTTTGATGTAAGGAACAAGTATATGAGGAGGATTGTAATGGAAAAAACAGTTAACCTGAATTTGAAGCCAAAGGTGGCAGAATTTCTAAACGGCACGAAGAAACTTTTTATCAATGGTGAATGGGTAACCTCTAAATCAGGAAAAACGTTTGAAACACTTAATCCTTCAACAGGAGAGGTTTTGGCGCTTGTTGCAGAAGGTGGAAAAGAAGATATCGATCTTGCGGTTGATGCGGCGCGAAAA
Organism: Fictibacillus sp. B-59209; assembly: GCF_036216745.1. Taxonomy (NCBI): domain Bacteria; kingdom Bacillati; phylum Bacillota; class Bacilli; order Caryophanales; family Fictibacillaceae; genus Fictibacillus; species Fictibacillus sp. B-59209. Next base: position 77,749 of record NZ_JARMMC010000010.1, read on the forward strand.
GCTTTTGATTCTGGATATTGGACTAAAATGAGCGCAGCGAAGCGCAGTTATTTAATCTATAAGCTTGCAGACTTGATGGAACAGAACAAAGAAGAGCTTGCACAGCTTGATACGCTGGATAACGGGAAACCGATCCGCGAAACGATGAATGCAGATGTTCCCCTAGCAATTGAGCATTTCCGCTACTATGCTGGCTGGGCAACTAAAATCGTCGGACAAACCATCCCGGTTGCAGGGAGTTTCTTTAACTATACCCGCCACGAGCCGGTTGGGGTTGTAGGACAAATCATCCCTTGGAACTTCCCGCTCTTAATGGCTGCATGGAAGCTTGGTGCAGCACTTGCAACAGGCTGTACAGTTGTCCTGAAGCCAGCTGAGCAAACTCCGCTGTCTGCTCTTTATCTTGCACAGCTTGCTCAAGAAGCAGGATTCCCAGAGGGCGTTCTGAATGTAGTAACAGGTGCGGGTGAAACAGGAGCAGCTCTTGTTGATCATCCGGAAGTGAACAAAATCGCCTTTACCGGATCAACTGAAGTCGGTAAGATGATCATGAGAAATGCAGCAGATTCACTAAAACGTGTAACGCTTGAGCTTGGCGGTAAATCACCGAATATCATTCTTCCGGATGCAGACATGACACGTGCTATTCCTGGTGCATTGGGCGGAATCATGTTCAACCAAGGACAAGTTTGCTGCGCAGGTTCCCGATTATTCATTCAAAAGAAAGCTTTTGACAATGTAATGGCGGACATGGTTTCCCATGCGAAGAACATTAAGCAGGGTCCTGGCCTTGATCCGGACACTACGATGGGGCCGCTTGTATCCGAAGAGCAGCATAACCGTGTCATGAGCTACATTGAAAAAGGGAAAGATGAAGGAGCCGAACTGTTAACGGGAGGAACGAGGCCGTTTGAGCAAGGTTACTTTGTAGAGCCTACTATTTTTGCGGATGTAGACGATAAGATGACGATCGCTAAAGAAGAGATCTTCGGACCGGTTGTAGCGGCGATGCCGTTTGAAGACCTGGACGAAGTTATCGAGCGTGCGAACCGTTCTGAGTATGGTCTTGCTGCAGGATTGTGGACTGAAAACTTAAAAACGGCACACTATGTATCCAATAACTTAAAAGCCGGTACAGTCTGGATTAACTGCTACAATGCGTTTGATGCAGCTTCTCCATTCGGCGGATACAAGCAATCCGGAATGGGCCGTGAGATGGGCTCTTATGCGCTAAATAACTACACAGAAGTAAAAAGTGTGTGGGTTAACCTAAAATAAAAAGACAAGCAAAAGCATGTGTGATCCAGGGAAGCGACTCGGCACAGGCAAATAGATATACATGATTAAGGGGTCAATAACTGAACGGAAACGAAAAGCCCGGCTGCTAGATCCAGCAGCCGGGCTTTTTTATGTTGTTTTTAAATCATAACTTTTATAAAGCGAAGTCCGGTATCGTCATAGTCAAGGTTACGGTAGAACTCATGGGTATCGGTACGGTGTTTTCCGCTGTGGAGAACAATGGATGTGCACCCTTGTTCCTCTGCCCACTCTTCCGCATGGCGCACTAACGATTTGCCGAATCCATTTCCTTGATACTCCTCACAGACCACGAGGGCAATAATCCTCAAATATGTCCCATTCTTCTCGAAATAATAGCCCTTAACGAGACCGATCATTCCAATGACAAGATCATTATAGCAAGCGACAAAGCAAATGTAGGAAGGATCCTGAAGAATATACGTTAATCGGTCTCTCATTTCTTCTTCAGTGGTAGGATAGCCGAGATCGCCCATTAAATAAGAGAGAGACAGGCTATCCTCAATCGTCCCCCTCCGAATGAAAATTTCACTCATCTTCGCACCTCTTTTTGGTAAGATAAGAAAATTAGGAAATGAACATACAGAGATGTCTGGCTTATATGCAGCCAGATCGGCCTGCGGAAACTATGATCAGCGATGAAAGAGAAGCAGGGCACCTGCTGGAGAAGTGAGGCGATGAGTGCGCTCGCTGTACTCTTTCTCCTTCAATCGCTCTTCTCCAAGTGTTTTGGCTTGCTGGTCGTCTTGGGCCTGAATGGTTTCGTCGAGCAGTTTTTCGCCGCTCTTATCGTATACGGTAAGAAAATACTTATTCATGGTGTGAAAACTCCCTTCAAGATTCTTAAATTATATTTCTTGTTTTTCGCCAAATTCCCTGCTTTTTTTTATGTTTTCCTTCACTTTTCAAAACAGCTGCCACAATTATGGGTATTTTCCCAAATACGAGAACGTGCTTTCGTATATATGGTAAAATAAAGGTTAGAATGTGTAAGAAAAAGGAGAGATGGGTGTTGAAGTTTTTGCATTGTGCTGACCTTCATCTGGACAGCCCTTTCAAAGGATTGAAATATTTGCCCAAACCTATTTTTAAACGGATACAAAACAGCACCTTCCGATCCTTTACTGCAACAGTAAACCTTGCAATAAAGGAGAAGGTGGACTTTGTTGTGATTGCAGGTGATATATATGATGGGGATTCCAGAAGTTTACGAGCGCAGACTTATTTTCGGAAAGAGCTTGAGAGACTGGAAAAACACGATATTTACACCTTTATGGTTCATGGAAATCATGATCATCTTGAAGGTTCATGGATAGATATTGAATGGCCGATGACTGTTCATATTTTTCAGGGAGGGCTTCCAAGCTCGGTGCCCTTTTATAAAAACGGAAAGCTGGCAGCCATGCTGCATGGATTCAGTTATGAGAAACGGTCTGTAGCCGAGAACCGTGTGCCTCATTTTCCGGAGAAAAAGGATGAAGCTTATCATATCGGTATTCTGCACGGAAACGCAGATGGACAAAGCGAACATGAATCCTATGCGCCGTTTAAAGTGACGGAGCTTTTAGTGAAGGGATATGACTATTGGGCTCTCGGGCATATTCATAAGAGAATGGAGCTTTGCCAGGATCCTTCTGTTATCTATCCTGGAAACATTCAAGGCAGAAATCAAAAGGAAACGGGTGAGAAAGGCTGTTATATCGTCGACACTAATAACGGACTACGGGACTTCCACGCAATGGCAGACATCCTATGGAAGGAAGAATTCATTGATCTTACGGGATGTTCGGCCATGTCGGAAGTGATTGAAACGTGTATCGAAGTGAAAGAGAATGCCAGAACAGAAGGAAAGGGTATACTTCTTAAACTGATCTTAGTGGGCGATTCTTCTTTATTTCATGAGCTGAGTGATGAACTGTTCCTGGATGACTTAATGGAGACCCTTCAAGACGGTGAAGAGGAGAACTCATCTTTTGTTTACCCGTTCGCTGTTATAAATAGTTTAAGAAGAAGCTGGAATCGTGATCAGCTATTGAACGATGGAGGGTTCGTCGGAGCCCTTTTGCACAACAGCAGTGAATACGAAGAGATGCTGAAAACCACGAGAGAGCTGTTTTTGCACAAAAGAGCCAGACGATATTTAAAGCCTCTTGAATCAGAAGAGGAAGAAGAAATCATCAAGGAGGCAGAAACATTTCTATTACGGTTTTTGCTGAAAGAATAGGAGGTATGAAGCTATGTGGATTAAACAACTGCACATCTATCATTTTGGCAAGTTTCAAAACCTCAAAATAAAGGATTTGTCCAAGGGAGCGGGCTTTATTTCTGGAGAAAATGAAGCGGGTAAATCTACCTTGATGAGTTTTATTAAATGTATGCTTTTTGGTTTTCCTTCTAAGCTTACCAGCGAAAGAAGGTATGAGCCAAAAGATGGGAACCGGATGGGCGGATCTCTTACATTAATGACAGAATCACACGGAGAACTGGCCATTGAGCGCGTAGCAGGAAAAGCGGCAGGTGATGTTACAGTCTATTTGGAGAATGGTGAACAGGCTGGTGAAGATTTTCTGCAAAGCGTGCTGAAAGGGCTGGACCGTTCGCTTTTTCAAGGAATCTATTGTTTTGACATCGATGGACTCCAGGAAATCGAAAAGATCAGCCGGGATCAGCTGGGGAGCTATCTGCTCGGCGCGGGTATGACAGGCAGTAAGGAGCTGCAGGAGCTTGAAGCCCTGCTGGAAAAAAAGCAGGCGGCGCTTTTTAAACCTGGCGGCAGGAAGCCGGTGATCAACGAAATGCTTCAGGAGCTCCACAGGGCAGAAGAAGATCTGCTGAAGTGGAAAAGGAAAAACGAAGAATTTCAGCCCGCCGCTTTGGAATTAAAAGAAGTGAAGGACTCTATACAAAGAGCGGAGAAAGAAAAGGCTCATCATCAGGAACAATGGTATCAGGCTCAAAAGTGGAAATCGGTGCTTCCGCCTCTGCAGAAGTGGAAAGAAAATAAACTGGCGCTCGATCAGCTGCAAGAGGGTGAGTTTCCTGAAAATGGACTGCAGCGGCTGGAGTATTTGCAGGAAAAGCTGTTTGATCTTGAAGGAGACTTGGCAGTTTGCAAGAATAAGAACGATGAAATTGAAAAGCAGCTTGCAATTCTGGCAATCGATGAACAAGTACTGAAAGAAGAGGCGCGTATTGAAGCCGTTGGACAGAAAATCCATTATCTTGAGAGTCTCTTGAACGACAAAGCGGGCTTGCTCCAAAAGGCTGAATTGCTAAGCAAAGAAATTCATCGTCTTATTCATGAAACAGGCTATGAAGGAGAAGACAATAACCTTTATGAATTGAACAATGGACTTGTAGCAAAAAACGGCCTTGTTCTCATGACAAAAAACCATGAATTGCTGCAGCAGAAGAAAGAATGGATGAATCAGGAGCTGACAGCCTCCCGCAGCCGTCTGGAATCAGCAGAGGAGCGGATGAAGCTTGCAAAAGGAAAGCTGCTCCATGAAGCGGATTTTCAGAAACTGAAGGAACATGCTGATCAGGATAGAACCTATCGAAGGCTCATGCTCGAAAAAGAACAGCTTCAGATGCAGATCAAAAATGCAGAGGGGAATAGTTCGTCACGCTCAGCTCCCCGGAAAAAGAACTGGATTCCGGCAGGAGCCTTATTTGTTTTTATTGCCGTCATTATCATCTATCTTGTAAGTAAAGGCGAAATGGCTGGAGCTTTGCTTTCAGCTTTGGCGCTGGGTGCCGGTTTCCTGTATTGGATGAAAAGCAGAATGAAAGAAAGAGGCAGCCATACGGGGAAGGAAAATCTTCCGGCTCTCTTGGTGCAGCTGCAAAAGCTTGAAGAACAGCTTGCGGGCATTTCAAATTTTGAAGAGCTTGACCGTCTACAGCAGCAATGGATCGAGGAGCAAGCGCAGCGCAATGAGTACAATAGGCTTCAGGAAGAAACAAAGCGGCTGGAACAGTCCTACCAGCAAACCGCAGCCGGCTATGACAAGCTGGAGCTGGAGGAGTTTGACAACGAGGCCAGCATCCAGGAGTGGAGCAGGGAAAATGGATTTAATGGACCTTGGCAGCACCTGCTTCTGCCTGGCTATTTTGAAAAGATTGAAAGACTGAAGGAACTATTGATCGAAAAATATCAATTGGAAGAAAGGCTTTCGCAGCTTCAAGTTAATATTTCCGTTATTTTAGAAGATGTGAACCAGCTTTCAAAACAGCTCGGCCTTTCAGAGCATGCCTCTTATCATGAGAGAATAATGCAAGCGCGTATGCTGCTTCAGCAGGAAAAGGAAAAGCAGCGGAAGCTTGAATTGCTTCAGGAAGCAAAACGGGCAGCTGTTGAGAATGAACAGGAATTACTGACGAAGCGTTTAAGTTACACAGCAGAAAGAACCCGGCTCTTTCAACAAGCCGGTGCTGATAACGAAGAGAGTTACAGAAAAAAGGGAGAAGCGGCAGATTCAAGGAAAAAGATACAGGAGCAACTGTCACAGGCTTCGCTGCAGCTTTATGCTTTTGGATACAGCGATGAAGAAATTTTCAATCTTTCGGACAGGCTGCTGGACAAATCTTTTAATCTGGAAAAGGAGATTGCTGCGGCAGAAGCCTATCTTAAAGAAAGTGAGCAGGAGTTAGAAAGCTTCAAGGGCAAAAGTGCTGAACTGTCCCTTCGCCTGCAACAGCTGCAGGAAGAGGGCAGCTACTCGGAATGCCTGCAGCGATATGAAACGTTAAAGGATATTCTGCAGGATCAAGCAAGAAAGTGGGCCGTTTACAGGACAGCTGCGGATCTGCTGAAACGAACGAAAGAAGAGTTTCATGCGGAGCGGCTGCCTGCCATTATAAAAAAGGCAGGAGTATATTTCTCCCGCATCACCGCTGGAAAATACGCGGATTTATTCCTGGCAGGGGAAAAGGAAAGTTTAATCATTGAGCGGAATGACGGTGTCCGTTTCAATCCCGTGGAGTTAAGCCGCGGGACAGCCGAACAGCTATACTTATGTGTGCGGCTTTCCCTAGCTTCTTTATACCAGAGAGAAGGAATGCCTCTGATTTTGGATGATGTGACCGTTAATTTTGATCCTGTCCGTACAAAACAGACCTTGGACCTGCTCATGGAGATCGGTGAAAAGCATCAGATCATCTTCTTTACGTGCCATGAAACGCTGTTCAGTGACAGGCCTTCCGTACCGGTCATCCATTTAAAGGAACCGCAGCCTGTCAGACCGGGCGACGGTGCGTTTTTATAAATTGACGTGTTTATGATATAAAAAGAGTAGCAGAAGTGCTTACAGAGCTGAACCTGCACACAGGAGGGGAACGACCAATGAGTGACTATAATGTTTACCTGGTGGAAGATGAAGAGAATCTTTCACAGGTTTTAAAAGCGTATATGGAACAGGAAGGCTGGAACGTGACCGTTTTTGACAATGGCGAAGAGGCCGCGAAAAACGTAGAAGATACCCCTCATCTTTGGATATTAGACATTATGCTGCCTGGAATTGACGGATATGAAGTATTACGAAAGATTAAACAGCATTCCGATACTCCGGTTATTTTTATTTCAGCCAGGGATCAGGACCTCGACCGGATCGTCGGTCTGGAATTAGGCAGTGATGATTATCTTGCAAAGCCATTTATGCCAAGGGAGCTTGTCATACGTGCTAAAAAACTTCTGATTCGGGTATATGAAAGCGGAGCAATGGTTCCTAAAAAAATAGAAATCACGGGGTATATCATTGATCCGGTCGCGAGAAAGATTACCTTTGACGAGGAACTGATCAATCTGACGTCAAAAGAAATGGACGTTTTGCTGTATTTGATTGAAAATCTTGGTACCTCAAAAGCCAGGGAAGAGATCCTAGCTCACGTGTGGGGCTCTGATTACTTCGGATCTGAACGTGCGGTTGATGATGTCATCCGGCGGGTAAGAAAGAAGATGCCGCGCTTAAATCTTGAAACGGTCTATGGTAACGGGTATAGGATCGTTACCTCATGATCCGTTTAAACCTGACACAGAGAATCTGGATATCGTTCGCCCTTTTAATTCTTCTCATAGGGCTTATTCTTGCTATTATCTTTCCGCTATCTATTAAAAAAACGATGACAGATGAAACCTATAAGATTATCAAAATCGAACAGGATAAACTTATGGATCAGGATAAAGAGATTCCTCAGCCTGATACATCGATTGATTTTATTGAGCGCAGAAAATTAGGCCGTTCTGTCGGACATGTGGTCATTAAAAATGATTATCTTGGCACAAAAGGAGACTATATTCCCGATCGCGTATTGGCTGAAATGGGTTCACACGCCTATAAGCAGAAGTCTGACCAGCAGAAGTATGAACTGACGTATGGCGATGCCACGCTGTTTTACATCGTTAAAAGACTGGAAACTGATTCACATGGCGACTTTTATTTAATTTCCTATATGTGGGATACGTACCGTGACCAGATGGTGGACCGGCTATGGACACGGCTTCTCTGGATCTTATTCTTCACAGGGATGATTGCCGTTATCCCGGCCCTTTGGATGGCCCGCTATCTTCGCGCTCCATTGACGATATTGGGCAGACGGTTTGAACAGATCGCCAAGCGAAACTGGAAAGAGCCCTTCATCTGGCATGAAGACGATGAATTCCAGAAGCTTTCGCAGCAGTTTGAATCCATGCGCCAGAATCTGATCCGATACGATACTGCTCAAAAGACGTTTATCCAGCATGCTTCACATGAACTGAAAACACCGGTCATGACCATTAAGAGTTATGCCCAGTCGGTCAAGGACGGCATCATGCCGAAAAATAACATTGAAGATATGATGGATGTAATCTTAAGTGAAGCCGACCGGATGGAAAACCGGGTAAAAAACATGCTGTATTATACAAAGCTTGATACACTGAAACAACAGACCCTTCAGTGGGAAATGATCTATTTTGGAGTACTTGCGGAAGAAATTATCAGCCGTTTCCGTTTTCAGCGGGATGATATTGAGCTTTCCATCATTGGTGATGAAGTTTTATTCTGGGGTGACCGTGAGCAGATCACAATCGTTTTTGAGAACTTTATCCAAAATGCGATGAGGTATGCACGATCCGAGATCATATTATCGGCAAAAGAAGAAGGAAACAACATCACCCTTGGCGTATGGAATGATGGAGAGCAGCTTTCAGACCGGGACCGTGAAAATCTTTTCCTGCCTTTCCGTAAAGGCAATAAAGGGCAGTTCGGTCTTGGATTAGCGATCGTGAATCGAATTGCCGAGCTGCATGGCGGAATACCCAAAGTGACCAATATTGAAGATGGTATTCTATTCGAAGTCATTCTTCCAAAGGACAGGCAGACATAAGTTTAAACAATATAAAATAAAATATGAGGTGGCATAATGAAAAAAGGTCTTGCTCAATATAAAGTGGGAGAAGTGGTAGACTCCTATTTAATGATAAAATCATCCACAAAATCTACAGCAAGCAACGGTAAACCCTTTTTAAACCTAATCCTGCAGGACCAGACAGGGGATATCGATGCAAAACTATGGGACTGCTCCCCGGAGGACGAACAGCAATATGTTCCACAGGCTTTGATCAAAGTTACCGGTGATATGAGCAACTACAGAGGAAAGATGCAGCTCAAGCTCAAACATATCCGTCCGGCATCTGAGATTGACGGCGTGAAGATTAGTGATTTTGTAGAAACAGCACCGCTTACACAAGATGTGATGATGGAGAAAATCACACAGTACATTTTTGAGATGCAAAATCCTAACATCCAGAGAATTACAAGGAACCTTTTAAAGAAATATCAGGATGATTTCCTAAAGTTCCCTGCAGCCGTGAAAAATCACCATGAATTCGTTTCTGGTCTTGCCTACCATGTCGTGTCCATGCTTGATCTGGCCAGGGGAATATCAACCCTGTATCCTTCGCTTAATACTGATCTGCTTTATTCCGGCATCATCCTTCATGACCTGGGCAAGGTGATTGAACTGTCCGGTCCTGTGGCTGCCAACTATACGCTGGAAGGAAAGCTCCTCGGCCACATTTCCATTATGGTGAATGAGATCGGGATTATCGCAAAAGAACTGGAAATTGAAGGAGAGGAAGTAACGGTCCTTCAGCATCTCGTGTTAAGCCATCATAGCAAACCAGAATGGGGAAGCCCGAAAGCACCGATGATCCGTGAAGCGGAGATCCTTCATATGATTGATAATTTCGATGCGAAAATCAACATGATGGACAGAGCGCTGGTCAAGGTGGAACCAGGGGAATTCACGGAAAAAATCTTTCCTCTGGAAAACCGCAGCCTCTACAAACCGCTTTTTGAAAAAGAATTAGCAAAAAAGTAATTGTCGTAACAATTTGAATATGGTAAATTTAGAGAGAGAGATAAATGAGATGGAGGCAATGACAAATGAAACCCATTGTTCAAGAAAAGGTGTCTGCTAAATAACTAACTAAATCAAATGTTGTACCGGACGGCTGAAGGAGCTCTGTTTCCTTACGTTATAGCGTACAAGTGTGATTTATTTAGTTATGACCTTTTCTCTTGAGCGATGGACCCATTTGTCATGCTATAGCCTTCAGCACGTAATAGAAGCCTATAGTTGACGTGGAATGCGCAGCTATAGGCTTTTTTATGCCCAATTTCAGCACTTTCCAATTATAAGCGCTCAAGAGATCGGTTGATTGTTATTTGATTGAAACATATGAAAAGAGAGTGATAGGGATGAAGTGGAAAGATTGGGACAGAAATATTAAAGTTCGGCTTTTGGGAGAGTTTGTAATTAATCTGCTGTTTTGGATGTTTTTCCCGTATATGGCGATTTATTTTTCCGATGAACTTGGAAAAGAACAAGCCGGTATGCTGCTGGTCGCTTCCCAGTTGGTGGGAGTCGTAACCAACCTGGTCGGCGGTTATTGTGCCGATACATTCGGAAGAAAGAAAATGATGGTGGTTGCCGGTGGAGGGCAGGCAGTTTCCTTTGCTCTGTTCGCACTGGCCAATTCTCCTTGGCTGAATTCGCCTGTGCTGACTTTTTTGGCGTTTACGGCATTAGGTTTGTTCGGATCTTTGTATTGGCCGGCAAGCCATGCAATGATCGCGGATGTAGTGCCTGAGAAGAACCGCAGTGAAGTGTTTGCTGTCTTTTATACGAGCATTAACATTTCAGTTGTGTTCGGACCGGCATTGGGAAGCATCTTCTTTTTCGATTACCGGTTTGAATTGCTGCTGGCCTGTACGATTGTTGGCATTATCCTGACTTTTGTCCTGCAGAGGTTTATCAGGGAAACCGTGCCGGAGAAGAAGCCGATTGTTGAAGACAAGAACGGCGAGCCGAAAAAATGGTCCGAGGTCGTCTGGGATCAGTTGAGAGATTACCGGGTAATTGCAAAAGATAAACTTTTCCTATTGTTTATTCTGGCAGGTGTGCTCGTCGCACAGACCTTTATGCAGCTTGATTTATTGATTGCGGTGTATACGACAGAAAAGGTTCCTGTACAGACGCTGCTTCATCTCGGTGACTGGTCACTATCGCTTTCAGGTGAAAAAGCGTTCGGTTACATCGTATCAACAAATGGTTTATTGGTCGCGCTGTTTACCGTTTTTATGTCAAAGTGGATGAACAAATACAAAGAAGGAAACATCTTTGTCATTTCCTCTCTTTTATATGGAGTAGGTATGCTGCTTTACGGCAACACGACCGTCATCTGGTTCCTTTTCCTGGCTATTACTGTCTTTACAGCTGCTGAGCTGATGGTCGTCGGCATTCAGGAGAGCTTTATCTCCAAGTTGGCTCCGGAACATATGCGCGGACAATATTTTGCCGCAGCAGGACTGCGTTTCTCCATCGGGCGAAGCTTAGCACCGTTAGCAATTCCGCTTACCATGTGGATTGGTTTTCAATGGACGTTCTTTATGCTGTTCGTTCTAACCGTAATCAGTGCAGGCTTATATCACGTGATGTTCCGTCTGCATGATAGAAAAATGGGAGAGACAGAAAAACAAAAGTCAGTTGCTCCCAACGCGGCAGGTTAAAAAAACAATAATCAAATGACATATCTTTCTTCCATGCTTCATAAGATGGGAATACGAAGCTTGTCTTTAGGAGGAATAGGAATGAAAGGATATGTAGCCCTGGGACTTGGAGTCTTACTCATTGTTGCTTTTGTTTTAAAAGAATTTGTTGCTCCTCTTCAATATTTCTTTGATTTAACGCCATTTTGGGTATACTTTGTGGTCGCAGGCATCATCTTCAGCGGATACCGGAGCTACAATTTAGGTTCTGAACAAAAGCTTCTCGACCTGAAGGTGATTGAACAAGAAGGGGAAGTATTCATGAAACGAATCGCTGAAGAACGTGAACGCAGAAGTAAATAGGGTAAATGTTTAACAAGCCGGCCGGCAAGGTACTGTGTATGAAACCTTGTTGGGCGGTTTTTTGTTTTTACGGGCGGGAAAGGTTGGTAAACAGTAGTGAAGATGTGGAAAAACACTTAACCAGGCTGAAAAACGAGTAATCGGTGTAAAAAGCGTTAAAAATCTGCCAGTTCTATGTGTTTTTTCTCTTCTTAGTTGAAATATAGCTGGTCAGAGCAGACATTTAGAGATTATTCAACTTGGAAATTATGATTTATCATTTATTTAGGAGTGCTAAAAGAATATATTATCGATATTAGAAGTATATTATCGAAACGGGTAATTTTATTATCGAAAAAACCATTTTATAATCGAAACACTCTATTTTATTATCGAACAGTTTATATTAACACAATTCGATAAATTTCGACCCATTCATTTATTCCAAACCATATAAAAAAAGGGGCTGTCCAAGAAGTCTGTAAGCTGTTGATTTCCGTTCCAGGCTGCTCGCTTTCCGCGGGGCGTGCGGTGAGCCTCTTGGTGCAAGCACCGGCGGGAGTCTCACCTGTCACGCTAGTCCCGCAGGAGTCTCGCATCTTCCACTTCAATTAACTTT
>NZ_JARMMC010000011.1:0-34684 GCF_036216745.1 Fictibacillus sp. B-59209
TTTTTTGTATGTTCTTTTTTTGACAATGATGGGTTTTGCATGTAAAGGCTGAAAAGTCGCACGTAAAGTCTCCATTCCCGCATGTAAACCCTTCAAAGTCGCACGTAAAAGGGCCGAAGCCGCATGTAAACCCACCAAACCCGCAAGTAACGCTCCCGGACAACAAAGCAGAACCTTCAAAACCGTATCCATTAGCCACAAAAAGATGATTTTCAAAGAGAAAACGAAAAAATAAAGCCTATACAAACTAATTACTTATTTTATTTTTCATAAAACCATCGAGGGATCAACCAAATAAGTATGAAAATGACGTGATATGCAAGTAAATCTTGTCGAATCGCAAGTAACGGGTGTGAAATCGCAAGTAAACGCTGTCGAACCGCAAGTAAACGAGTCAAAGCCGCAAGTAAACCAACCAAACCCGCAAGTAACGATCCAAATCGCCCAGGGAAAGATCGCCTAAATACCTCATCTGACCTCGAACCCTCCTTGAATCCTCATATATACATCAAAAAGAAGCCACCCCATAGGGGGAACCCCAGAAAATCTATAAAAACAAACCCTAATTAGTTCTTTTTCTTCAATAAACCCCTTTCCACACACCAGCCAACGCAGCATCTCTGCAATTTATTAAAAACACACATAACTCTTCTACAGCAGATATGGTATGATAGGTGAAATTATGGCTGAAGAGGTGTTAGCATGAAGGATAAAAAGTTTGATACAAAAGCTGTTCATTTTAGTACAATCCGGGAGTCGGAAGTGGCAAGCAAGGTACAGCCTATTTACCAAACCACTGCCTATTCATTTAAAGACCTGGATGACATTGAAGATTATTTCAGAGGAAACAAGCCGTACTTGTATTCACGGGTGGATAATCCGAACAATGATGATTTAGCTACGGGAGTGGCACGGCTGGAGGGAGCACCATCAGGAGCAGCGACGTCTTCTGGACTCTCAGCGATTTTATGTGCGGTGCTTGCAGTTGCGCAAAGCGGAGATCATATTGTTGCCTGTGATGATCTATATGGCGGTACATACCATCTGTTTGCTTCAGAATTGAAGACGTTTGGCATTGAAGTCACGTTTGTCCCGTTTGCGGATCAGCAGTCCATTCAAGAAGCCATACAGCCCAATACAAAGATCTTATACTCTGAATCCATTACTAATCCATTGCTTAGAGTAGAGGACATTCACGGGATAGCAGAGCTGGCCAAGAAAAATAAAGTCATCTCGATGATTGATAATACATTTGCTACTCCATACCTTCTTCAGCCGTATGTGCAGGGTGTGAACGTAGTCATACATAGTGCGACAAAATATATTGCAGGACATAGTGATGTAACAGCGGGAATCATTGCAGGGGATCAGGACATTGTCCAAAAAGCCAAAGAAAAGATGGCGAACCTTGGATGTAATCTCGGCCCTTTTGATGCGTGGCTGGCGGCCAGGGGATTAAAGACTTTGAGCGTAAGAATGGAACGGCAAGTGAAGAACGCAGCTTGGTTAGCAGAGGTTTTGAAGGAACATCCAGCCATTAAAAAGGTATATTATCCTGAGTCGGTCAGCATGCAAGGCAACGGAGCGATTGTTACTGCTGAGCTGAGTGATGATGCCGATATTGAAGGGTTTTTCCGCCACTTATCATGGGTTAAAATCGTTGCAACGCTGGCAGGTGTGGAGACGAGTGTGTCCTATCCGCTAGGGACTTCTCATCGAGCCATGCCGGACGAGCTTATAAAAAGACTGGGGATTACGAAACATGTAGTAAGGATTTCGGTTGGCATTGAAGATAAGGGGGACATTACCGAAGTCTTCCAAAACGCCCTTAATCATGCGCTGTAAGGGAATTTATGGTAAATTATCAGATTTGTCGAATTTGTGAGAATGTGCTAGAATAGCTATGAAAGCGCTTTACAAAGACAGCAAGGAGGACAACAAGATATATGAAGCAACAACAAGAATTACACCGTGGATTGGAATCAAGACATATCACATTAATGTCACTTGGTGCCGCAATTGGTGTTGGGTTATTTTTGGGTTCTGCTAATGCTATAAAGCTTGCTGGTCCTGCTATACTCGTTGCCTATACGATTGCGGGCGCCGTCATGTTTTTGATTATGAGAGCCCTTGGAGAAATGGCGATTCATAATCCTGTAGCCGGCTCATTCAGCCGATACGCAAAAGATCACCTTGGACCGCTTTCAGGGTATATCACCGGCTGGAACTACTGGTTTTTATGGGTGGTTACCTGTATGGCCGAAATTACAGCTGTCGGAATCTATATGGAAAAATGGTTTCCAGATGTACCATCATGGATATGGGCACTGTCTGCATTGGTGATCATGGCTGCGGTCAACTTAATCACCGCAAAAGCCTATGGAGAATTTGAATTTTGGTTTGCTTTAATTAAGATTGTCGCTATTATCGTTTTGATTGTTACAGGTCTAGGCATTATTATATTCGGTTTTGGGAATCACGGAATTGCTACAGGGATCAGCAACCTCTGGAATCATGGAGGATTTGCTCCTCATGGAGTTAAAGGTATTTTAATGTCCATGCAGATGGTCATGTTCGCCTTCTTGGGCATTGAGATGATTGGTGTCACGGCTGGAGAAGTTAAAAACCCGAAAAAGGTACTTGCCCGTGCAATTGACACTGTGTTTTGGAGAATTTTACTATTCTACGTGGGTGCACTTTTTGTTATCATGTCCATCTACCCGTGGAATGAAATTGGTACTACTGGAAGCCCATTTGTTTTGACCTTTGATAAAATCGGTATTGCCCAAGCCGCTGGAATCATCAACTTTGTTGTTTTGACAGCAGCCCTTTCCAGCTGTAACAGCGGTATTTTCAGCACAGGACGCATGCTGTTCAATCTGGCTGAGCAGGAGCAGGCGCCGGCCGGCATGAAAAAAATCAGCCGCACCGGTGTTCCGTCAAAGGCAATCCTTGTATCTTCAGGAGTCCTATTGATCGGGGTTATTCTGAATTATCTCTTCCCGGGATCTAAAGTGTTTGTATGGATTACAAGTATCTCTACATTCGGAGCAATATGGACTTGGGGAACCATTCTCTTGTCCCAGATGAAGTTCAGAAAGTCGTTATCACCGCAAGAACTTAAAGAATTGAAGTACAAAACACCACTGTGGCCTTATGGATCTTATATTGCTTTAGCCTTTTTGCTGATGGTGGTAGGAATCATGGGGTACTTTAAAGAAACACGAATCGCTCTTATCGTTGGACCGATCTGGATTTTAGGACTAGTTGCTTTTTATTATGGAAAAGGTCTTAATAAAAAGGATAATAAAGACGAGAAAGTGGCATAATAATTTTAAGTTGCACGTCAGTAAAAATTTACTGGCGTGCAATTATACAAAAAGGGTTGTGTGATTTCAAAATTCATGATATATTAATTATTGTCGACTCAGACATAAATAAGTTCGGATGAAAAAGTCAGCCGAATACATCATATCATCGCGGGGTGGAGCAAGCCTACGACGTTGATAAAACATCTAAGTTGGCTTGTCTCGACGGATACACATTAAGTAAATGCTTGTAGAGGAAGAGACAGTCGATACTCGGACACATCGTCCGTACACATTCATATCATCGCGGGGTGGAGCAGTCTGGTAGCTCGTTGGGCTCATAACCCAAAGGTCGCAGGTTCAAATCCTGTCCCCGCAACCAATTTAATTTATCTACTCCATGAGTAAATGATAAATGGACCCGTGGTGTAGTGGTTAACATGCCTGCCTGTCACGCAGGAGATCGCCGGTTCGACCCCGGTCGGGTCCGCCATTACTTTTAAAACGTAAACGAAACAATTTGTTTCGTGTTTTTTTATGTAAAAATAGGTTTTTTCCATAAAATAAGATAAACTAATAAAAGACACATAACCCTTAGGATCATTCGATGCCTAGGGATTTTTTATAGAATGAAAAATCAAAAGGCTTTTTTGTAAAAAAAGCACAGGGATTTTAAATAGGATAGGGTATAAAATCAAAAGGCTTTTTTGTTAAAAACGACCGTGAAAGTGGAAGGGTACATACGATGAAAGATGAATTTGAGTGGATTAAAACGATTAGTCCGGCCAGCCATAAACAGTCTTCGCTTATACAAGGAATTGGGGATGACGCGGCTCTCATAAAAGGTTCAGAGCTTGATCAGATTGTATGCCTTGATACGATGGTGGAGGGCGTTCATTTCACGCAAAGCACATTGACTCCGTTTCATGTCGGCCATAAAGCGCTTGCTGCCAACATTAGCGATATTGCTGCAATGGGTGGTATACCTCTCTTTTACTTGGTTTCTATTTCTATTCCGCCTTCATGGGAGGAGGGGAAGCTGTCTCAGATCTACAAGGGGATGGCTGCACTTGCTGAAGAATATGATATGGATCTGATCGGCGGCGATACCGTTTCTACGAAAGGTCCTCTTGTTTTATCTGTGACCGTATTGGGCCAGGTAGAGCAAGGAAGGAAGCTTTTGAGAAGCAACGCTGAACCTGATGATGTTGTTTTTGTATCAGGCCCGGTCGGAGATTCTGCGGGTGGATTGTCCCTGCTTTTAGAACGGTCCCACCATGGTGAATTCAGCACAGAGGAAGCTCTCCTTGTCAAAGAGCATCAGCTTCCTTTGCCACAAGTGGGGGCAGGGAGGATCTTGGCGAAGTCCAATAGACGAGTGGCGCTGAACGATATCAGTGATGGCGTGGCCAGCGAAGCAAATGAGATCGCAGAAGCGAGCGGTGTTTCGATCACACTTTTTCATGATAAACTTCCAAAAAGTGCAGCCATCCAGTACTATCCCAGCAAGATGCAGGACGAATGGATGCTGTTTGGCGGAGAAGATTACAAACTGATCGGGACGATGTCTCCGGATGCCTTTCCTGAAGTGCAGGCGGCTTGCGAAAAAGCCGGAATTTGTTTAACGGTGATCGGACGGGTAACAAAAGGGATGCCCGGTGTGCTGCTGAACAGAGGAACTTCGGTTGAAAAACTGTCGAAAGCGGGATATAACCATTTTTCTGATTGAGGTGCAAGTATGGAACAACTTTTAATAACAACAGCTTCTCCTGAAGAAACGAGTGAGCTTGCTGAGAAGCTTGGAACCTTGCTTGGGCCGGGGGATGTGCTTACTCTTGAAGGAGATCTTGGTGCAGGTAAAACGACATTCACAAAAGGTCTTGCCAAGGGTCTGGGTGTAAAGCGGGTGGTCAATTCACCGACATTCACCATCATTAAAGAATATAAGGGGCGTCTGCCTTTTTATCATATGGATGTATATCGTTTGGAAGACAGCGATGAAGATTTGGGATTTGAGGAATATTTTGAAGGTGAAGGAGTAACGGTGGTGGAATGGGCACAGTTCATTGCTGACCGGCTTCCGGAAGACCGGCTGAATATTGAGATCCACCGCACGGGAGACGAAAAAAGGGAATTGAAATTTCACCCTGCAGGCGAACGATTTATTACGATATGTAAGGAGTTAGGAAAATGAAGGCCTTAGCCATAGATACATCGAACCTCGTCATGGGTATTGCTGTGGTTGATGGAGAGAAAGTCATTGGGGATTATACGACGAACTTGAAAAAGAATCACTCCATCCGGGTTATGCCGGCGATTCATGATTTATTGAAGGAAATGAATATGAAGCCAGCCGATCTGGACCGGATCATTACGGCGAAAGGGCCGGGATCGTATACAGGAGTAAGAATCGGGGTAACAATCGCGAAAACGCTGGCCTGGGCGCTGAAAAAGGAGCTCGCAGGTGTTTCCAGTCTTGAGGTCTTGGCTCAAAACGGAAAATACTTCAATGGCTATGTCTGCCCGTTGTTTGACGCCAGGAGGACCCAGCTATATACAGGCTTGTATGGCTGTGAAGAAGGCAGCTTTCAAGCGGTAAAAGAGGACCGGCTTGCATTGAGGACCAATTGGCTTGAAGAATTGAAAAGCCTGGAGAAACCGGTACTGTTTTTGGGAAACGATTTAGAGCTGCATAAAGAAAGTATTCTAGAAGAGCTCGGTGATCAGGCTGTGTTCGGTACGTCAGCTGATCATAACCCGCGCCCGTCTGAACTGGCACGAATCGGCATGGGGAAGGAACCAGAATCTGTCCATCATTTTGTTCCCAGCTACCTTCAGCTTGCAGAAGCAGAAGTGAATTGGCTGGCGGCACAGAAGAAGTAGGTGCAGACCATGGAGGAGACATACACATACAGGTTGGCGACTGTCAATGACCTGCAGGATATCATTGAAATCGAACACGCTTCCTTTACTCTGCCTTGGACACAGGAAGCTTTTTATAATGAGATTGTCCATAATCAGTTTGCCTACTACCTTTTACTAGAGACGGATGGGAAAATTGTTGGGTACTGCGGTGTTTGGGTCATTATAGATGATGCCCATATTACAAATGTGGCGATCCGCCCTGAATACAGAGGCAAGAAGCTTGGGGAAGCAATCATGAAGCAGGCGATGATACTGGCGAAGCGTTATGGTTCAGCAAGGCTCAGCCTTGAAGTCAGGGTCAGCAACTATGTAGCACAAAATTTATACCGCAAGCTTGGTTTTCAGGGTGGCGGTATCAGAAAAAATTATTACAGCGATAATGGGGAAGACGCTTTAGTGATGTGGGTGATGCTTTGATGAAACAGGATGAAATTATACTGGCGATTGAAACGAGCTGTGATGAAACAGCGGTCGCGCTCGTGAAAAATGGAACAGAAATTATGGCAAATGTAGTCGCTTCACAAATTGAAAGCCATAAGCGTTTTGGCGGAGTCGTGCCTGAAGTGGCATCACGCCATCATGTTGAACAGATTACAGTAGTGATGGAAGAAGCGCTTCAGAATGCGGGAATTACAATGGAAGACGTGTCGGCGGTTGCCGTTACAGAGGGACCAGGACTCGTGGGGGCGCTTTTGATCGGTGTGAATGCGGCGAAAGCCTTGGCATTTGCCCATGATCTTCCGCTCGTACCGGTTCATCATATCGCCGGGCATATCTATGCCAACCGGCTGATCACTGAGATGGAGTTCCCGCTGCTTGCTCTTGTTGTTTCCGGGGGCCATACTGAGCTTGTTCTGATGAAGGAGCATGGCTCGTTTGAAGTGATCGGTGAGACGAGAGATGACGCAGCTGGAGAGGCCTATGACAAAGTAGCGCGTACCTTGAACCTTCCGTATCCGGGAGGACCGCACATTGATCGGCTTGCGCAGGATGGAGAACCCGTCCTTAACCTGCCCCGTGCCTGGCTGGAAGCAGACTCTTATGATTTTAGCTTCAGCGGCTTAAAGTCAGCTGTTATCAATACCGTCCACAATGCGGCGCAGCGCGGAGAGATCATTAAGCCTGAAGATCTGGCGGCGAGCTTTCAGGCATCGGTCATTGATGTGCTTGTAGAAAAAACCGCACGTGCTGCGCGTGAGCATCATGTGAAACAGGTGCTCTTAGCAGGCGGTGTAGCAGCGAATAAAGGATTAAGAGCGGCGCTGGAAGCTAAGTTCAGCGATCTTCCATATGAGCTCATTATTCCTCCACTCAACTTATGCACAGATAATGCTGCTATGATCGCAGCAGCCGGCAGTATTGCCTATCAAAAAGGAAAAAGAGCAGACTGGGCACTCAATGGTGTACCAGGTCTCGATTTAGAGGCACAATAACGTAAGAATCCCTTCTACATGTGAGAAGGGATTTTTTTTGTTGAGGCATTTTAGTGCTTTAGAGAGATGTGGACAAAGTTATCCACAAGACAGGGGATAATGTGAATAAATGAAAAAAAAGCAATAAAACTGCTTTCTATGCCTGTGCATAAAATAATGTGGATAACATTTTATGAAACTGTGGATAATGTGTATAACTATGTTGATGAAAGAGTTATTATCTATAAAAGCTGTGCATAACCTTGTGGATACTGTGAATTATCGCAAAATAAAAACAACGGTGCCTGGCACCGCTGTTGTGAATCATTATTCTTCTTCGAGCTGGAGCAGTTCCCATTCTTCCAAAAGATGCTCAGTTTCTGCTTTGATCTGTTCGATCTTTTCATTATGTTCCTGCGTTTTCTCATAATCCTGGTAAACGGCGGGATCACATAACGCTTCTTCATGAACAGCCTGCTCGGTTTCAAGCTTCTCCAAGAGGGTCTCTATTTCTTCAATTCTCCTCTGCCGCTTTCGGTCCTCGCGTTTAGCCGCCTTGTCCTGTTTATACGCTCCGGCTGAGGCGGGTTCATCCGCTTGCGGGGAGGAAGGGAGACTTTTGTTTTTTAGTTCTTCACGTTCTCGCGTCTCGGTTTTTTTCGCAATATAATAATCATAGTCACCGAGATAATTTGTAATTTTCGTCCGTGAAAGCTCAGCGACCTTGGTAGCAATCCGATTGATAAAATAACGGTCATGAGAAACGAAAACTATAGTACCGGGAAAATTGATGAGTGCCTGTTCAAGAACTTCTTTGCTGTCGAGATCCAGATGGTTTGTCGGTTCGTCCAATAACAGGAGGTTGGCTTTTTGCATCATCAGTTTAGCCAGAGCAAGCCGGGCTTTTTGGCCGCCGCTCAGCTCATTGACATACTTGAGTACGTCATCCCCGCTGAACAGAAAGTTGCCTAGAACGGTTCGGATTTCTTTTTCCGTTTTGTCCGGATACTCGTCCCAGAGTTCGTTCAGCAAAGTTTTATTGGAGCTGAGGTTCGCCTGCTCTTGTTCATAATGGCCGATTTTCACATTTGCGCCGTAAGCGATGTTTCCTTCCAATAAAGGCAGCTGTTTTAAGATGGCCTTTAAAAGAGTGGACTTTCCGATGCCGTTTGGTCCAACAAGCGCGACGCTGTCCTGGCGGGAAACATGATAGTCAATGTTAGTGATGAGCGGCACACCGTCCTCATAACCGGTAGCGACCTGTTCAAGCTTTAATACGTCATTGCCGCTTTGGCGTTCTATATCGAACAAGAAGGAAGCGGACTTTTCATCACCAAGCGGCTTGTCCATGACTTCCATTTTCTCAAGCTGCTTTCTGCGGCTCTGTGCACGTTTAGTGGTAGAGGCCCGGACGAGGTTTTTTTGAACAAAATCCTGAAGCTTGACGATCTCATCCTGTTGCTTCTCATAGGCTTTCATATCCAGTGCAAGGCGTTCTGCTTTTTGTTCCAGATACTGCGTGTAGTTGCCTTTAAACTTGGAAGAGCGATGGCGGGAGATCTCATAGACCGTCGTCACGATTTTATCCAGGAAGTAGCGGTCATGCGAGACGAGCAGGATCGCGCCGGGATAGGACTGCAAATATTGCTCAAGCCATGAGAGTGTTTCAATGTCCAGGTGGTTGGTCGGCTCGTCCAGTATTAAAAGGTCTGGCTTTGTAAGGAGCAGTTTAGCCAGCGCAAGGCGTGTTTTCTGCCCTCCGCTTAATGTCTGCACGGGAGTTGACGGGTCAAACCCGCTGAATTGAAAGCCGTGAAGTACCGTGCGGATGTCCGATTCGTATTGATAGCCGCCTGCTTCCTTGAACTGAATCTGCAGTTCATCATACTCTTTTAGCAGTTTATTGTAGGCTGCTTCATCTGCGGTCAGCGCAGGTTCGCCCATTCGGCTCTCCATGCTGCGCAGCTGCTTTTCCATCTTCCGAAGCGGCTCGAATACGCTGATCATCTCATCCCAGATGGACAGTTCGGATTCAAGGCCAGTGTCCTGGGCTAGATAACCGGCTCGGACGCCTTTTGGCATGATCAGCTGTCCTGAATCGTAGGACATGTCACCGGTAATGATTTTTAAAAGCGTGGATTTGCCTGCTCCATTTCTTCCGACAAGCGCGATTCTGTCGCGGGTTTGGACTTCCAGCTTAATATTCGATAAAATAGGGTCAGCCCCAAATGATTTTGTTAAGTCATTCACTTGCAAAATAATCAATGTATAGTCACCTCAAATTCCTATCGACGAATAACAAGGTTCACAGACTGAATGCGATATGAGATGCTGCTCGATTAGCCTGTATTGCTGAATTCTGTCTACTCTTAGTGTAGCTTACATAAGCGAAGCGGAGCAACTAATCAATGTTCAACATTTCGTTAGAATTAAAGTGCAAATCATCCGCCATAGATTTCAAAGATAGTGTATATTCTAGGAAGAAGGAGAAGGTTATGGAATCTTTTACGCATTTTAACGAACAAGGAAGAGCGAAAATGGTAGACATCTCCGAAAAGGATGCGACGGTCCGTACAGCTGCAGCCAGAAGCTCAATCGCTGTTAACAAGGAAATCTACACAAAAATATCAGAAGGCTCGTTTCGTAAAGGCGATGTCCTTGCCGTTGCGCAGGTCGCAGGCATTATGGCAGCGAAAAAAACATCCGACTGGATTCCAATGTGCCATCCTCTGTCCCTGACGGGTGTAGATATTACGTTTCAATGGGAAGAAGAAAATAAAGAACAGTACAGGCTGCATATTGAAGCAGCCGTGAAAACAAAAGGCAATACCGGTGTTGAAATGGAAGCTTTGACTGCAGCAAGTGCCGCAGCGTTAACCGTTTATGACATGTGCAAGGCCGTGGATAAGGGAATGATCATTGGACCAACCTTTTTGCAGAGCAAAACCGGCGGAAAAAACGGGGATTTTCAACGTACCACTTAAAAAATATGGTAAACTGTAGATAAGCTTTCTGATAGTGGAGGGCTCTAATATGAATCAGGAACAGATAAAAATACCGCAGGCAACTGCCAAGAGGCTTCCGCTTTATTACCGTTTTCTAAAAAACCTTTCCATTTCAGGAAAGCAGCGGGTATCTTCTGCAGAGCTTAGCGAAGCAGTAAAAGTAGACTCAGCAACGATCAGAAGGGATTTTTCCTACTTCGGTGCTCTCGGGAAAAAGGGTTACGGCTACAACGTAAACTATCTTTTATCTTTTTTCCGGAAAACGCTTAACCAGGATGAAGTAACAAATGTTGCTTTGATTGGCGTTGGAAATTTAGGGACCGCTTTCTTGCACTATAACTTTATAAAAAACAATAATACAGTCATCCAGGTCGCTTTTGACGTGGATCCGGCCAAGGTAGGAAAAGAAGTAGCTGGAGTTCCGATCCATTCCATCGACAACATAGTAGCGGAGCTTCAGGAAAGTGATGTAGAAGTCGCCATCCTGACCGTTCCAGTGGGCTCTGCCCAGTTTATTGCCGACCAGCTCGTTCGGGCTGGGATCAAAGGCATCTTGAACTTTACACCTGCGCGCCTGACACTGCCGGCCGAGATCAGGGTGCATCATATTGATTTAGCAGTGGAATTGCAGTCTTTGATTTATTTTATGAAACATTACCCATCAGTTGATTTATAGATTTTCCATTTTGCAGTAAAGGAGGTGTCTGGAATGATTGGAGCAGGTAGTGCAGTGTTTATCGCCGCGGCCGCATTAGTCGTATTTGGACCGAAAAAGCTTCCGGAACTTGGACGGGCAGCAGGAAAAACGTTAAGAGAATTTAAAAATGCGACACAGGGACTCATGGATGATCATGATAACGACAAGAAAGAAAAAGAGTCTCTCCAAAACGAACAGAAGTAGCAGTTAGGATGAACAAAATGACAGATAAAAACATGCCGGTCTACGACCATTTGGGTGAATTGAGAAACCGTATCGTCATTACGGCCGTTTTCTTTTTTCTCTTTATGGTTGTGGGTCTCTTTTTTGCCAAGCCCGTCATTGTTTATTTGCAAAGTGACAATGTAGCAAAAGACATCCAGATGAACGCGTTTAATCTTACCGATCCTCTGAAGGTATATATAGATTTTGCTTTTATTATTGCGCTTTTGCTATCCCTGCCGGTGGCGCTCTATCAAATATGGGCTTTTATCAGCCCCGGTCTTTTTGAAAATGAAAGAAAAGTAACACTCTCTTACATTCCGATTTCCTTTCTGCTGTTTGCAGCCGGACTGAGCTTCGGCTACTTCATTCTGTTTCCGCTCGTCGTTCATTTCATGTCGAACATTGCGAATTCGCTGAATGTCGAAGGGGAATATGGGATTAACGAGTATTTTTCATTTTTGTTCAGTTTAATACTGCCGTTTGGTTTGTTGTTTCAGTTTCCGGTCCTTGTCATGTTCTTAACAAGGCTTGGGCTTGTTACTCCTCATTTTTTACGAAAGATCAGGAGATTCGCTTATTTTGGAATTATCGTTGTGGCAGGTCTGATCAGTCCTCCAGAACTGATTTCACACTTGACCATCACCGTTCCGCTCATCATTCTGTATGAGATCAGTATTTTAATTTCGGCCAATGCCTATAAAAAGCGGCTGAAGGCAGAAGATGAGGCTATGCTTGATCTTGAATTGGAAAAGACACATCTCGATTAATGAGGTGTGTTTTTTTACTAGAAAGCTTTGCATAGATGTAATGTCTAGCTCCAGCGTCCAAGTCCTCGAGGTCGCTTCACTCTTACTTCACAACACAAAAAGCGTGTTGCTGTGTAAGAGCTCCAGCGCTTGTCGGACTTTAGCAGGGCGCTTGCGCTTTTCTATATGGAGGTAATAAATCATGCACTATGATGTTATTGTCATTGGAGCCGGTTCTATGGGAATGGCGGCAGGATCTTTTTTATCGAAGAGCGGAAAAAGAACCTTATTGTTAGATTCATATGATCCACCGCACAACAAAGGCAGCCACCACGGGGATACAAGAATGATAAGGTATGCGTACGCAGAGGGAGAAGAGTATGTTCCGTTCGTTCTGAAAGCACGGGAGTTGTGGAGAGACCTGGAGAAAGAGACAGGCAAAGAGCTGTTTCTTCAAACAGGCGTCTTGAATGCCGGGGATCATCAATCCAAATTCGTTCAGAATATTATCTCCAGTTCAAAGACTTATTCTCTGCCTCTTGAAGTGTTGTCTTCGCATGAAGTGAACGAGCGGTGGCCGGGAATGACATTGCCTGAAAACTATATAGGATGCTATGAGCCAACGTCCGGAGTGCTAAAATGCGAGGAATGTATCGAAGCTTATCGAGAGCTTGCAGAAAAGTACGGAGCAGAGGTTCTGACCAATCAAAAGGTTAAAGAAGTATATATATACGGCGAGAAAGTAACTGTTAGGACGGAGGAACAGATATTTTCTTCAGATGCCCTGGTTGTTTCGGCAGGAGCGTGGTCTGGGCCTCTCCTTGCCAAGCTAAAGCTGAATCTTCCTCTTACACCGGTGAGAAAAACATTTGCCTGGTTCGATGCCCATGAAGAATTGTATAACTCCCAATCCTTTCCATCCTTTGCTGTAGATACACCTCAAGGTCTTTATTACGGCTTCCCAAGCATCAACGGTTCGGGGCTAAAGACGGGGCGGCATGATGGAGGCGACCGAATCAATCCGGATGAGGCATTAGCGCTTTTTGGTGAACAAGAGGAAGATGAATCCGATCTCGTTGGTTTTTTGAACCGCTATATGCCAAAAAGCGGGCCGTTGAAATACGGTAAAACCTGTATGTACACCATGACGCCAGATGAAAAATTCATCGTCGATTTACATCCGAACCATCCGAACGTGGCCATTGCTTCAGGCTTTTCAGGACATGGTTTTAAATTCAGCTCTGCAGTAGGCCGGGTTTTAAGTGAATTAATCATAGCGGGAAAGAGTGAACAAGATATTTCTTCATTTTCCATCCGCCGATTTGAAAAGAAGTAAATAAAAAAGCCGGTTCCTTTAAAAGAGGACCGGTTTTTTGTGTTACTTTTTGTATTTTTTAATGTGGCGGTGCAGCCTGTAGTACTTGATCGCGTTGGCAAAATCGAAGGTAGCCACAAGCATGGTAACCAGGGTCCAGATCCCGGTGACGCCGTATTCATTGGAATAATGAATGGCGAGCCAGGTGAAAAGGATGCCCATGACAGTATATAAACCGCTCATAAAAAATGGTGATGTTCTCATTAGAAAAGTCCCCCAATAATCATCTGCATTTTCTCCGCTTTATCCTGCAAGTCATTGATCTTATCAGCAAAAACCACCTGTACGAGCATGACGAGGGTATTCATGGAGACATGGGCGACAATGGGAACGAGCAAGCGTTTTGTCCGTACATACAGGAATGCAAATACAAATCCCATGGCTGTATAAACGAGCAGATGGGTGAAATCAAAGTGTACCGCTGCGAAAATCAGTGAGCTGATAAGCGCTGCGATCACAAAGTTAAACCGTTTATACAGGCTCCCGAAAATAATTTTTCGGAAAATGATCTCTTCCAGGATCGGACCGGCAATGGAGGTCACGACCATAAAGTAAGGAGTGAGTTTCGCAATCTTAACGAGCATTTGAGTATTTTCAGAGCCTGGCTTAATGCCAAGCAGTTTTATTTCAATAAGTCCGGCAATAATCTGCGCCCCATAAGCCATGAAGATTCCGAGAATGGCCCAGCCGACAGCGGATGAACGGGATACGCGCCCTCCTCTTAAGGAAGGGTCTTTCATGTCGGGAATGAGGAGAAGAAGAACGATCACAAGAGCAGCGAGAAAGCTGATGGTTCCCCAAAGTCCGGCCCAGTGATCCCTTGGAATGCCAAGAGAGTTCAAGAGGGGGTAACCGACATAGCCTGACAGCTGCATCAGTACATAAGTGAGTACAATCCATAAGTAACGCTTCGTCAATGTATATTACTCCTTTAGTTAGGTTCGGTATGGTCATGTCTTCAGCATTCCCATGTATCTCCCTATTCTAACATAGATTGCTTGAAAACATGGCATGGGACCCCCTTCATAAATTTTTCTTAAAACCATCAGGTCTATACTTGCAAAGTGGAAAAAAATTATTTATTATAGGAAATGGAGTTAGCACTCGTTAAATCAGAGTGCTAATAAATTTAAACTTTCTATTATTTTGAGGAGGGTGTTTCACTTGTTAAAGCCACTAGGTGATCGTATTGTGATTGAGCTTGTAGAAGGTGAAGAAAAGACTGCAAGCGGAATCGTTTTACCAGACTCTGCAAAGGAAAAGCCGCAAGAAGGCAAAGTTGTTGCAGTAGGTACAGGCCGCGTAACTGAGCAAGGAGAACGCGTAGCGCTAGAAGTCTCTGAGGGAGATTCTATCATCTTTTCAAAATACGCAGGAACAGAAGTGAAGTATCAAGGTAAAGAGTACCTTATTCTTCGTGAAACAGACGTATTGGCTGTCATCGGCTAATCGCAAACCTACAAATTGAATAGCTACTACATAACAGCTCTTTTTTAAAAGCCGATCAACCGCTTTAAAAAAAGCTGAATCAGTAGCTTTAACGTAATTAACCAAAAAATTTAATCTTTATAGGAGGGTTTTACACATGGCTAAAGACATTAAGTTCAGTGAAGACGCTCGTCGCGCAATGCTTCGCGGTGTAGATGCACTTGCAAATGCAGTAAAAGTAACGCT
Source organism: Fictibacillus sp. B-59209 (assembly GCF_036216745.1). NCBI lineage: Bacteria > Bacillati > Bacillota > Bacilli > Caryophanales > Fictibacillaceae > Fictibacillus > Fictibacillus sp. B-59209. The sequence goes on from NZ_JARMMC010000011.1 coordinate 15,368, forward strand.
TGGACCAAAAGGACGCAACGTCGTTCTAGAGAAAAAATTCGGTTCACCTCTTATCACAAATGACGGTGTAACGATCGCAAAAGAAATCGAGCTTGAAGATGCTTTCGAAAACATGGGTGCAAAATTGGTTGCTGAAGTAGCAAGCAAAACAAACGATGTTGCCGGTGACGGAACTACAACAGCGACTGTTCTTGCTCAAGCCATGATCCGTGAAGGATTGAAAAACGTAACTTCCGGCGCTAACCCAATGGTTCTTCGCAAAGGAATTGAAAAAGCTACAGCAGTAGCCGTTCAAGAACTTCAAAAGATCTCCAAGCCGATCGAAGGCAAAGAGTCTATCGCTCAAGTTGCTGCCATCTCTGCAGCTGACGATGAAGTAGGCCAATTGATCGCTGAAGCTATGGAGCGCGTTGGAAACGACGGCGTTATCACAATTGAAGAATCTAAAGGATTCACTACTGAGCTTGAAGTGGTTGAAGGTATGCAGTTCGACCGTGGATATGCATCTCCATACATGGTAACCAACTCTGACAAAATGGAAGCGGTTCTTGAGAATCCTTACATCTTGATCACAGACAAAAAGATCACAAACATTCAGGAAATCCTTCCTGTATTAGAGCAAGTGGTTCAACAAGGCAAGCCATTGTTGCTTGTTGCTGAAGATGTTGAAGGTGAAGCTCTTGCTACATTAGTAGTAAACAAACTTCGCGGAACATTCAACGCAGTAGCTGTTAAAGCTCCTGGCTTCGGTGACCGCCGTAAAGCTATGCTTGAAGACATCGCGATCCTTACTGGCGGTGAAGTGATTACTGAAGAGCTAGGACTTGACCTTAAGTCTGCGAACATCAGCCAACTCGGAACAGCTTCTAAAGTGGTTGTAACGAAAGAAAACACAACAATCGTTGAAGGTGCTGGCGAGTCTGACAAAATTGCAGGCCGCGTAACACAAATCCGTTCTCAATTAGAAGAAACTACTTCTGAGTTCGATAAAGAAAAACTTCAAGAGCGTTTAGCTAAATTAGCTGGCGGGGTAGCGGTAATCAAAGTTGGTGCAGCTACAGAAACTGAGCTGAAAGAGCGTAAACTTCGCATTGAAGATGCCCTTAACTCTACTCGTGCAGCAGTAGAAGAAGGAATCGTATCCGGTGGTGGTACTGCACTAGTGAACGTTGTTCGTGCACTTGCAGCTGTTGAAACTTCCGGTGACGAAGCAACTGGTGTGAAAATCGTTCTTCGCGCATTGGAAGAGCCAGTTCGCCAAATCGCACACAACGCTGGTCTTGAAGGATCTGTAGTTGTTGAGCGCTTGAAAAACGAAGAAATCGGAATTGGATTCAACGCAGCTACTGGCGAATGGGTAAACATGTTCGAATCCGGTATCGTTGACCCAACGAAAGTAACTCGTTCTGCACTTCAAAACGCTGCATCTGTATCAGCAATGTTCCTAACAACAGAAGCTGTTATCGCTGACAAGCCAGAAGAAAACGCTGGCGGAGCTGGCATGCCTGACATGGGCGGCATGGGCATGGGCGGAATGGGCGGCATGATGTAAGAAGGGGTTTTAACTCCTGATATATCAACGTTAAAACCATCAAAGAGGAATTATTGTCCTCGGTTTTGTCCTCGTAGACATAGCATAATAAGAGAAAAGCTAATTATTAGAGAAGGTCTTTCATCAGTTTACTAAACTGTTGGGAGGCCTTTTCTTCCATATTGGCGGTCATATGAGCGTAAATGTTCATTGTAGTATTGATGTCTGAGTGGCCTAAACGTTGCTGAATCTCTTTAATACCGACCCCTGCCTCAATTAATAAAGAGGTATGTGTATGCCTAAAAGAGTGGGGAGTAATATTTTTTTCAATTCCTGTTTTTTTGAGCAACCGTTTAAGCCTAGTTTCAATGACCTTTCTCAATTGTGGATGGCACCACAACACAAGTAAAAGTACGATAATGCTTATTTAATTACGATGACGAAAAAAGCGCCCTTCTTAGGACGCTTTTTTTTGTTATTACCAGTTTTAAAAGCGGCCAGAGATATCCATTGAACAACTTTATAATGAGTTGTTACTTGTTAAATAGAAAATTAATAAAATGAAGTAAGCCTTTATCATTTGATGAAATTGCCAAAGGATAAACTTTGTTCATCCATTCTTCAAAAAAATCGCTCCATTTAAAATTTAAATAATTACTTGACGGGAAGCTTGGAGTAATACGGGAATAGGGAGTATCTTTGGTAATGGATATGTACAACCATTGTTCTCCGACGTCATGCTTATATCTAGAAGTGTTAAAGTTGTTGTGTTGAATGGCAAATGGCTGGTATTCGATATCCTTTTTATCTGTTAATGTTTCCTGGAAGTTCTTAAACTCAATATATAGTTTCCAATGTACGCCTGAAGAATCTTTTAGGTGTATAAATGCGTCAAGGGATCCTTTTTTTGACGCTCCTCCTAATGATGGGGGTTTTGTAGTCCAATTCACTTCAGTATCGTAGTCAATTAATTGAAACTCATCATTTCGATATTTTTCCTAAAGATGGTGAAATAAGATTTTGTAGGTTTTTTTTGTACTTAGTTTAAAGTTATACTGTGGAGTAGTGATCATGTCTCTCCATGTTTTTTCCGATAGTTTCTTAAACAGGGATTGGTGATTACTAGCAATGAAGTTAGGTTTCAAATATCCATAAGCCAAATCACGGGCATCCTCACTGACAGAGTAATCCGGTTGGCTTTTTAACACACTCTAAATAAAAGATATTGTTGAAATGGCACATGACTAAATAGAGAACGTCCAAATTTTTTATGGGGCTGCAGGAAGCTGTGAAATGTACTGGCCTGTATACCCGAGGTGTAATTCTCTAAAACTGTACATACTAGCCATAAAAGATGTGAGTTTCCATCTACTTTACCAGCACTAAATTTAATAAACTGCATAATTTCATGATCTTTTTGATTTTTTTGGTTTAAATATAGTGTAACTGCCTCATCAATCATAGGATCAACTAAAAGTGCTGCTTTTATATCTACATAAGATTGAGCTAGTGTCTTCCCAGTTCGTACTTTATGTGTATATACTTGGTTCCACACAGGTATAATCTTCTCTGGCATTATAATATTTTCAATAATAACCTCACCAAAAGGTACTTTAATACTATTTTTATTCTGCCTTAGGAAGGCGAAGCCCAGAGTGGGAGTTGGATTGCTGTGTAAAAAATCTTCTACATGAGCTTTATTAAACGTACGTAAAGGGTACTCAAGAATAAGTTTTTTTTCATATTTGTATGTAAAGAATTTAGATGCTTCGAAAGGTAAAAACAAAACGGTATCCATATTGCCACCTCATTGCCTTAGGTTTTTAGTGATGAGAGAGTAACTTGTTCTACTGCGGTTCTGTGTGATCTATATCAGGAGTCAGTTTTTTGTATTCATTTAAATACCAATTTATTTCATTAATTTCGCTGTTATAGCGAGAGCGAATCAATGGGAATAATTCAACAAAACGGATTTGCAACTTTTTCTGTACGCCAATATCCAGCTCTGCCTGTGCGTCGGTCATCCGTAAGTTATGGCGTAATACTTGCAGGCAAAGAATTATATGCTTTAGATAATCTAAATTAATTACAGCCTCTTCAGCCATTTTCACAAAATCAAATGGAAGTACTAATTTTAACCTTGCCCAAACCTGAATAAGAAGTGTATCAAAAACATCAGAGTGGTCGTCACCCATATGACGAACGGTTGTATGAGTTTTGTTCCATAGAAATTTGTAAAATACATTAGTGCCTTCTTGTTCATTAGCTATCATCCATTCTGATGCCATGGCTGCAACAATAAGCACATGGGAAACCCTAGACCTTGATTTGTAAAAATTATTAGAGTTAAATCGCCAGCCCTCGAAAGGTGTTCTTATAAAAGAATATAAGCCTTCCAATTCTTGAAGAGGATTAGCACACGAACATAATAGTCCTGCCAGCATCCAAGCTAGGTTATGCTCATCAGAAAATTCCTCAAAGGTAGTGGACCAAGAAAAATGTTCTGATTTAAGCCAATCCTTATATGCGGCCCAAATTTTTTCTCTTACTTCTGAAAATTGCTGCTCTGTTAAATCTGAGGCAAATAAGATAAGTATTGAACCAAGAATAGCAGGTTGTTTAATGTGCCCCTCTAACAAACTTTTGATTAATGCAGGAACATTATTCAGTTGAGACAATTGGTTAACCAGTTCTGTTCGGAATTGATGTAAGGAGGACGTTTTTTTGTTGACCTTAAGATTGAGAAGTGCTGTCATTGCAGTGTTTTTACCCAACTTGTTATGTTTGATACTCAGTTGGTTAACCAGATCATGGACTCGTTTGGGAAATTCTTTATTTTTCCAAACTTCTAGCTCTTTTTCCTTCTCGATTTTAAAGTCTCTATCTTCCTCGTTCACAATCCAATTATTATTGCTTAACTGATCTAAATTGTTATAAATATTATCCCAAAGTCCCAGGGCGTGGCGCACTAATAAAACTAAAACAATATCATGTCGATTGTCTTCTGTTTTCGTTTCTTGTAACAACAATTTTATTAGATTTTCAAACAGATCTAAGTCGCGAATATCTTCAATAGCAGCGGCTTGCATCTGAATTAATGGCAAACTTGCAACCCAACGCAACCATGTGCTTTCTGATTCGCGAAACAAAAGGTCTCCCCGAATTACTAGTTTTGAAGTAAGTTCAAATTCATTATTATAATCTAGGGCTAGTTCCGCTAACTCCCAGCTGTCCCTGGCCTGACTAAAATTTCTTAGTTGTAGTTCATCAAATGATGACCATTTCTGTCTATCTCGCCATATTCCCCATGTTTCAACTAATTCTAAAGGATGATTGTGTTCAGGTAATTGAAATAGTTGCTCTTCATGGTTTTTTATAATTTCCGATGGCAGCTGGTTTTTCCATGCATTATACATACGAGGGTAGTAATAAATTATCTGAGCGAGTTCCTCCCACACGGAAAAGTCATTTTTAACGATATCAGCAAGTCGATTACCCAAGAGCTCATCAAACACCATAAAATGGCTATCATAGTCGTGGTGCCTTTGTTTATCTTGGCTAATCGCCAAATACAGATTTTGTAAAGCATTATTAATAGTGGGACTTAGTCCATTGACATGTGGGGCATCAATAGCAGAAAATTTGTTCGAATTAACTCGATTTAGGATAGTATATGCGAGCCATTCGATGAGTGGTGTCCACTGCTCTTCTGTTAGTTCCCTTCGGATGAATAAAGCCTGTTTATCTAAATCTGCACGGTGTTTTTTCATATGAACATTTGTAAATTGCAGTCGATGGTCTGTATTCATACCGTGAGTAGTCCCCCAATATATAGTAATAAGTGTTCTGACACTTGGTGATTCCAACATTCATTAAATCGTTCTCGCAACAGCAACTTTGCATCTTCTGGAACAATTTTTATAATTGCAGTAGAAGAATTGCGTTTATGGTGGTTTGTAAGGGATGCGCCAACCATATAAACATCATTGTCTATAAAAAGATATCGATCGTGAAAGGGATCAATTGACTCAGTATCGTAATATGTGTTGTAGTATTTTAATTCGATATCGAATCCCCATGACAAATATTTGGTTGACACTTCATTTATGAGATCTTGTACCCTCTTTTTTCGCGGAGCTCTTCTATCTTGTCCCCAATAAGACAGCACTTTCACCTTAACTTCATTATTAATATGCGATAATAACTTCAAGTCTTCTGATTTAACATAAGGATCCCATATCCAAACCAGGTTCTTTGCTGTAGATAACAGATATTCATATATTTCAGGTGGTTCTATAGGTTCTAACCAACGATCATAATACCAAAAATCCGAAGCTATTAAACAACGAAAGTTTTTAGGAGTGGTAACTGAAGTTTCAGTACTCGGAAGCCTAGTGCTCTCCGTTTTTGTGGAAACAGAGGAAGACGGGATTTTAGGAGAATTCACTTATCACCCCTCCTCTTATTATGTCTTTCCAGCCATTCACCAACATCAATGGTCATCTGTTCGTTCCGCCACCAGTTTTCAGCAGCACCTACCAACGGCCGAGGATCAGGGGCACGAAATAAAGTGGTTGCACGAGAGCCGAATTCATTTAGGGAACTACCTAACAAATAAACCTGCTCATCGATTACCATGAAACGGTCATGAAGCGGGCTTTTATCTTTTCCTAGCAAAGCCCTGCAGTTGATATTTAATGTACTGTCTTGCTTTGAAAGTGAAGTTAAAACTTCAGTCATTCTCTCAGCATTAAGTTTGGAGAACGCGTCATCACGGTTAATTTTTTCACGCAAGAAGTGGACCGAGCTAATTAAACGCACAGGAATGTTGCTGTAGCGAACGAATAAAGCATATTGAATAACATCATCACCTGAAAGGTAAGGATCACAAATAATACAGCGCTCTTTAACATTTCCGAGTAGCTCCCTTACTACTGATTTAGCACGTATAACAGAATCCTCTGAATTACCGGGAAAATACATGAATATCCGGTTTTGTTCCAATGCATCTAAAGCTCGACGCTCATCGCCCTTTTTCAATAATTGTTCGGGAGTTTGTTGGTCGCTTTCCTTGAAAATTGGTTGAGCGTTACTGAGCACGTCTATCTCATAGGTTTCTATTTTGTCGGTCTTAGAGTCCCTTATGTTAACCTGACGTTTCGTGCCCATAAGTGCTAAATTGGTATTTATGCTTTTAATAAAATGAGCCGCATTGTCCTCGATTATTTCTCCCTGTGCACTGAACACCCGTGTCCGTAGTCTATGAGGGGAGCATGGAATATTTACTAGCAAACGAGGAGCGTCAATCTGTTTGAAGATTGTAAAGCCTTTTGCGCTGGGCCTTTCATCAGATAGTTCTATCCATCCTCCCACGATTGATTTCCCATTACGCTCAAACATTTCTACAATAATCTGATCCTCGTGTTTAGATAAACGTTCCTCTATTTTACGTAGAATTGGGTTAGGAAAGCATAGTAAAAAGGATCCCACAAATTCGGAAAACTTTAATAAATCAATGTCTAGAAACTCTTTTGCGAACATTCCGATATTCTCAAACTCTTTTGCTGTAAATAGGCTCTCTGTCTTTTGATTGACATCTACCAATGTGCACACTCTCATTGAAGTCCTTCTTTTTGGTAAAACAGCCCCTAATGAAGATGATTCAGAAAGATTCGAAGGAATTAAAGCTGTCGTTTCATTGGCAGGTTCTTCGGTTAATTTAGCAGCTGTTTTAAGAATGAATGTTTTCCCATGAATAGTAAGTTGGCTGTTATTTATTTTGGCCGACCTGTAGAAGGCTAGTCCCTCCAATGTTGTTACATTTTGACGACTAATATAGACAGTACGGTCTTGGCTTATATTTCTTCTGGCCACCTCTAAAATGGTTCCATCAGGCAATGTAGTCTGGATGGGGTCTGAATGTTCCTGTTCTTCTGGTATAAGTTCCACAACCGTTAAAATGTTTGTTTCACGATTACCTATTTTTTCAGTCAACCACATTGTTGTTATTTCGGCTTTTACATAGTCTTTAGCTATATCATCTAGCTCAAGTTGTTTAAGCAATAAAATTCCTCCAAACATTTAAAAAGTAAGTAATTATAGCACTATAAGGAATTAAACTAATAAATTGAGTTATAAGGTTATACAATATGGACAAGGGGGGTAAAAACAATAAAAAGCTGCAAGTTTTAGCTGCTTTAAACGGAAAAAATACGATTAAGAAGGTTTCCTAATATCTTGAATAAGGCGCTTTATAATGGCGTTTGCTTGCTCTAACTCGTGAATTGAAGCCGGATTTAAGTAGTTTATGTAAGGGGTCTGTTGGGTTACCAGTTATAACGGATTTCACAAAATTAAAATCAATTGGTTTGTTGTCAAGTTGATACCCTCCTGAATTCAACCGCTTAGTAACCTCGATGCAACTGTTTGTAAATGCATATTCTTTGATGATAACTTTCTCCAAGGTATCGGCTTCATAGCTTTCAACCAAGTCAATATAAGTCTGCAGTCTTTTAATTTCTTGTTTTGCCTTTGTTACGGTGATTAACTTTGCCATCCTGAGTCCCCCTTTTAATGAAGGATTTTATTTATATAGACGCCAAAGAAGTAGGGTGTGTTATTCCAACGTTGGACAAGATCAGAGCTAAATGTGTTATAGGCGATCAGGGATTACCCATAAGAAACAATCATTATTGATGGATCTAATTAACTTCGGATTCTACAACGGATTTCGAACTAAACCATATTGTCTCACCTTGTTTGGGATATTGGTTTTTAATGCTTTCTTGAAGATTCTTTTGATGGTCAAACATTCCTAAAAAGGCCTGGCCGCGAGAGCCGGTAGGGTGGGCAACGCCTATTACTGTATGTAGAGGATATAAAAAAGTTAATGCATTATATGTAACTTTACCTACAGCGAATATGGGCCAGTTTGAAGGGAAAATTTCCATCTCTCTTTGGAGATAGAGCTGTGAGCAAGTTCTGTAGGTTTGAAAACTGAGACTACTGTGTTCTTGATCACACTGGCATTTTGCTAGTTCGGTCCATAAAATGGGACCTTTAATTTCAAGACCATTTATAAAGCGCCTCATTCTACCATAATAACCTGTAAATTCATCATCGAGGCATTGTTCCCACCATTTAAAAAAAGAGCCATATGTAACTCCATGTTCATTATAGTGTAGTTTCTCTTTTAATTTGGCTTTGCCGGGGTTCAAACCTATTATTATACATCCTATGTCGTCTAATTTTCGGTTTTTAATTTCCAACGCTAAGCATCTAGGGATTATTCCAGAATTTCTATCAATCTCAACATCATTACAGTTTTTTGTGCAGTTAACTAACTGTTCCCCAACTATGTGAACTTTTCTCATTGCTTCTTGCAAGTTAAATGCCAAAAGAATTTCCTCCTGAAATTATAGTTCTATTATTGCGTTTTATGTGGAGCATTACATTTATGAGGGTGATCATTAATAGTCAGATCCTTTTAAGGTCTTTAGTTGCATCAGTTGCACAAATTTTATCACATTTTCCGTAAGATGGTAATTAAGTATTTTTTATCACCATATTTTGACAACGATCCATTTTAAAGGTTATTATATTTGGTTTTAAAATGGTTCTAAAAAAGCCTGTCTTATCAGACTTTATTAGAACCAGTTTTTTCGTTTTTCTTCTTATTTAATTGTTAGATAAAAGAACATATATAATACGCCTCATAAAGCTGAGCTCTTTTGTATGTGAGTTGCTAAAGGTGAATGCTCCTTTGTTTCTCTTAGTTGCGAATTGCATTTGTCCTCGAACTTGTCCTCGATTAATTTTAAGACTATTTCAGAATTATTGACGTACATATTAGAAAATGTTGATATAATATGTTTTTCTAGCCTTATTTTTCTTCTGTTATCTGTCCAGATGAATGGGCGGCATGATGTAATCATCGCCCAAACCCCTTGATATATGAGGGTTTTATGTAAGAGGGGAGCGCAATGCTAACATTTTGCTAACATTTCTCTCCTAAAATTAGAGGTTTCTCATAAGTTGCGCAAACTTGTGGGAAGCCTCTTTTTTCATTTCTTTTGTAACGTGGAGGTAGACGTTCTTAGTTGTGTCGTCGTCGCAATGACCAAGTCGATCCATAATTTTAAGTAATTCAACACCTGCTTCTGCTAACAATGATGTGTGAGTGTGTCGTAATGAATATGGTGTAAGTCGTTTATTTATAGAAGGTGTTTTCTTTAACAAGCTTTGCATTCGATGTTCTATAGACTTAATAAAATTATCCATACATTTTAAATCGAAAAGAGAAACATTTAAGCATCCGTGCTTTCAGTGACAACCAAAAGCGGGAAGCCTATGAATGACAAAAGGGAATTTGTATCAAGTGTGGAAATCACTTCCCTAGGACTATTCAAAGAAAAAATCACATGCAGTTTTGGTGATACAGGATATAAAAAGGGTGATACGAAGCGTCTTTACTATCTCGGGCTGATAAAGCTTCATACAATCTAAACAAAAAAGCGGCTATCGAAAAAAGATAGCCTTTTTTGTTTGAATTTTTTTCTTAAGAATTAGCTTAATTTATATACTCGCAACCGAACCGCCATCTACCCGAAGGTTTACACCATTAATAAAGGAAGCCTGTTCGGAAGCAAGATAAACAACAGCAGACGCTGCTTCATCAACTGTTCCAGGCCGTTTTACTTCGACATGTGGACGGTTTTCCTTTAAAAATTGTTGAGTAGCTTCTTCATAGGTTATATTCAGCTGCTTCGCATTATCTTTTAATAGATTTTCCAGCATGGGTGTCATGATAAATGCTGGTGACACAGTATTCACCAGAATTCCCTGTGCGGCATACGCCTTTGATAAGCTCTTTGAAAAATTGATAATTGCTGCCTTTGAAGCATTATAATGAGGCATAAACGAATCAGGCTGAAGCCCTGATTCCGATGAAATATTAATGATGCGTCCAAATCCGGCTTTTTTCATAAAAGGGATAACTGCTTTGGTTACGCGGACAGTCCCAAATACATTCACATCAAATATATGCTGCCATGCCTCTATATCCAATGTTTCAAAATCATCAAATCCACTGGCTATTCCTGCATTATTTACGAGTATATCGAATGATTTGAAGCGGTCGATTGCAGAGGAGACCAGATCTTCCACATCAGATTGTTTCGTTAAATCCGCCTGAACGGCAAGCACATTGCCTCCCAGCTTTTCAATTTCCGCTGCTGTTTCTTTTAATGCTTCTTCACCACGGCCACAAATTACAACATTGGTGCCTTCCTTGGCAAACGCGACGGCAATTGCTTTTCCAATACCTTTACTGCCTCCTGTCACGAGTGCCGTTTTATCTTTTAATCCCAGGTTCACTTTAGATCCAATCCTTTCTATGGGCGTCTATTGTTGATTATATATTAACAATATCTTCTAGTCATAAACAAATGAACGATGGCTGATTTTCTGCTCTAATACTCAATCAAAGCAGGAAAATCACTAAGAGCATTTCCCTTTAAAATGTTCCGTAGATGGAATGAGATACTTCACCAAATGCTTTAATCATTTCATCGATTTCGTCTGGTGTCATTTCCCAAGGTAGCCATAAGGATCGGCCAGTTTTGACCTATTTTAGCTGAGTAATTTCTGCCAATATTTCATAGGAATGGAGGCGTGCCTTATGATCGTAAACCTGGGCGATTGCCATGATTTCATCGGCTTGACTTTCATCCAGAAACTTTTCCAGCTTTTCTTTTACGATTTGAGGACTGCCGACAATCGAAGTTCCTAATTGATTCTCAAGGGCAGCTATTTCATAGTCGCTCCCTATATCATTAATATTATCCACTGGCGGCTGCAATGGGACTTCCTTCCCGCGCATCAAATTCAAGAACTGCTGCTGCAATGTTGTAGCGAGCCGCTCAGCTTCTTGATCTGTGTCGGCCGCAATGATGTTTAGCCCTACCATTGCATGCGGCTTGTCCAGTACTTTAGAAGGTTTAAACGAACGGCGGTACAACTGGATAGCCGGGAGTGTGTTATGCGGCGAGAAATGGCTCGCAAATGCAAACGGCAGTCCAAGCTCTCCTGCCAGCTGGGCACTGTATCCGCTTGAACCTAACAGCCAAATAGGTATGTTTAATCCCTCACCCGGAATTGCTTTAACATGACTATATCCTTGTGCAAGGGAAGGGTCAAAATAATTCCGGAGTTCAGCCAGCTGCTCAGGGAAATCTTCTCCTGAACTTCTCAAGTCACGTCTTAATGCATGTGCGGTAAGCTGATCAGTGCCTGGTGCACGGCCCAAGCCAAGATCAATACGTCCTGGATATAATGATTCCAGAGTACCAAATTGCTCAGCAATAACAAGAGGTGCATGATTCGGCAGCATAATGCCGCCTGAACCTACCCGGATTTTTGATGTACCTGCTGCAACATGGGAAATCACTACCGATGTTGCAGAGCTGGCGATAAATGGCATATTATGATGCTCAGCGAGCCAATATCGGTTATACCCCAGCTTTTCAGCGAGCCGGGCCAGCTCCAAAGTATTGCGAAAAGAATCAGCCGGCGTACTTCCATCTGCAATTGGAGAGAGATCCAGGACCGAGAATGGAATACCCGTAATTTGTTTTATATCATTTTCAGGCATATGCTCATCTTCTTTCTTTAAAAATTTCGGTTCAAACCTATAAAAGAATATTTACAGGTTGTTTTTCTTTGTCTTCTTTTACTGTTTCAATCTAAATCACATTAATTTAACTGATTTAATATTTGCAGAAAATACATCCTTTATTAGACTAGACACTGTTTAATTTACTGCAGCTGAGCCAAAATTTCATAAGAGCGCAGCCGTGCCTTATGATCAAAAATCTCTGTATGAGCCATAATTTCATCAGCATCAGTCTTTTCTATTATCTCATGGAGCTGCTGCTTCACACCTGCAGGGTCCCCGATGATGGAAGTGAAAAGCTGTTCTTCAACCGCCCTGCGTTCATTATCGTTCCAAAGCTCGTCCATATTATCAACAGGAGGCAAAATTGGCGAAGGCTGTCCGCGGGTTAACAAAAGAAATTTTTGATACATCGAAGTGGCAAGCCTTTGTGCCTCCTGTTTCTCATCAGCAGCCACCACTTGAACGGCTAACAGTACATAAGGCTCCTCCAAAAATTGAGACGGACGAAAATAATCCCGGTACAGTTTTATGGCCTCCATCATGTTACCTGGAGCAAAATGTCCCGCGAAAGAGAATGGTAACCCAAGTATTCCAGCCAATTGTGCACTATATAACCCTGAACCTAACAGCCAAATTGGCACATTTGTTTTTTCGCCGGGAATAGCGTGAAAGCTAAATGAACCATTCTTAGTGGCTGTTCCTGTACCATAAAGATATGCGATAAGCTCCTCAAGCCGGGCATCAAATTCAGGTTCACCGGCAACCCGCTGCCGCAATACATTTGCTGTATATTGGTCGGTGCCAGGTGCCCGCCCCAATCCAAGGTCGATCCGGCCAGGGAAGAAGGTTTCTAATGTACCAAATTGCTCAGCCACCGAAAGAGGAGAATAATGGGAAAGCAGCATTGCGCCTGATCCAATACGCATTTTTTCCGTGACAGAGGCTACTCGTCCAATTACAATCGGGGATGCTGAACTCGCCATTCCTGCCCAATTATGATGTTCAGCAAGCCAAAACCGTTTATATCCCCACTGCTCTGTTTTCTTTGCTAGATCAAGCGTGTTTTGAAGGGAAAGTTCGGCTGATCCTCCCTCGACAATTGGGGAGGGATCTAGTACTGAAAGTTCTATTTTCTTTGTCATAATTATTCCTCCTTTATATACAATTTAATTTTTTAAAGCTGGCCTGTACCTTTATGGGTTGGAAAGTAGGGTAAAACAAATTCTCCAAGTTCCTGGATTACTTCCTCTGGAGGGCGCTTGGAAAAATACAGAACAAACGCCAAATGGTTGACCCCAATCGCTTGAAATTGATGAAGCAGATCAACTAAACGGTTTCTTCCCACGGAATAGCCTAAGGGTATGGGGACAGGCATTTCATCGGGATTTTCCGATAAGTCGATGAACAAGCTTTGAGAAAAGGGTTTAAAATCTCCTTCAGTTAAAGCACGATAATCCTGGATAAGCTGCGCCTGTTGAATAATGCTTCTAGGGTATTGAAGCCACCCATCCCCATTCCTGGCTATCCAATTGATAGACTGATTGCTAAATCCAGTCACCATGGTCGGAATCGAAGATACAGGCTTTGGGATTAACCTCATATCTGTACCATCGATCAGCCCGGCGTGGCTGTGGATTGTCGGCTGATCCTCTTTTAACAGCCGGTCGATAATTTCGAAATTTTCTTTAAATAACGGACCGCTTCCTTGCTTAGATATCCCTAAAGCTGTAAAGTCTTTTTCCCTGTCCCCTGATGCCACTCCCATAATCAATCGACCTGGAAACAATTGATCGATTGATGCAGCTTCCTTGGCTACCCTGACGGGGTGGCGCAAAGGGAGAACTACACTTCCTGTCACTAAGGCAATGTGCTTCGTGTAGGCAGCAAGATACGTCAAATAAATCCATAAATCGTACTTTTGGCCGTTATCATCAATATTCAAATTCTGCATCGTAATATCACGGAGCCATAATGAAGCAAAGCCATATTCCTCAATTTTACGGGCAAGCTCCAGCTGATTCTCCATAATCGGATTTTTAGACATCCTGGCAGTCGGGAGGACAAATCCAAGTGTCATTTTGTCTTTCTGGTACATGCTGTTATAGGCACGATGATTTTGAAAACTCACTCTTGGTCCTCCTTAAAAGGTTATATTTTTAAGCCTATATACTTTTCAAACTGTTTAATGGTCTCCTCATTGCGTCGATAATAAGTCCATTGTCCGATTCGTTTCATTTCCACTAGCCCGCTTTGCAATAGGATAGACAAATACTGGGAGGTAGTGGATTGTGATAGTCCTACTTTGCTGCGAATATCACTAACACAAACCCCGCCATCAAAGCCTTTTTCTTTGATGACATGGGCCTGCGGGGAAAAATTATTATCAGGTTCTTTCAACATTTGCAGAATATTTACTCTTATTTGATTTGACAGAGCCTTGAAAATTTCAACTGCCTGTTCGTCATTTATCATATTTGACTCCCGATTCAACGGTCCCCGCCCCTTTCTGATCTTATTAAAATCTATTTTGCTTGGAATGCGTATAAACTAATCGAACAAAAGGATATTGGTAATTTGCGATATCTCTATATTATTTTCCTTTATACCCAAAATCAAATTTTATGCTTTAGACAGCGCTAGGAAATGGCTTTAAAGGAATTACACAAATTAGCTTAGAGAACAAGTGGCGGAGAGATGAGGATTATTTTGCCCATCTTTTAAATGGTTTGGGTTGGTATATAGCTTTGGAAAATCAAGACTTTAGAAGGGGATAGGTGAAGAAACTTCTGATGATGATGTTATAGATGACTATGGATTCTGTTACTGCCTAGCTTAGGTTTCTTTTTGTTAAAAAACGCTAAATTTAACATAAAATTCAGCAATTATTCAAGATTTTAAATCTAACACGATTGTTTTTTTTTAAAAACTAATTATTATTAGAACCCCATTTTTCTACTCATACTTCACTCATTTTGTGAAGTAGTCATGTAGATCATTTCTAACAATAGCAAAAACCACTTCCTCTAATAATGAGGGAGTGGTTTTTTATGTTGTTAAAATTTATGTACAAGTATGCTATTAATGTTGTTATTTTAAAATGATTATTTTGGGCTAACTCTCCCTAATATAATTATAGCATATAAAAAATGGTAAAAATAGACTATTTATTGTTATTTACTGCTGATAAAATACAATAGAATTTTAATTTGTTTTGTTAAGAGGGATAAGTATATCCAAGAAACCAAATTCAATGGTTAGGGGAGATCAAGTATGAGTCCTTTGGTTCTCGGTTTTCAGGAAATGGAAAAAACGCAGCTTTTGCTCGTCGGCGGTAAAGGGTTGAATTTAGGGAAATTATCAAAAATTCAAGGAATACACGTACCCGAAGGATTTTGTGTGACAACAGAAGGGTACCAAAAAGCCATTGAACAAAATAAAACGTTTCAAGCTTTGCTGGATGAACTGACAAGGCTAAAAGCAGAGGATCGGGATCAAATTTGTGAAATCAGCAAACAGATTCGACAAATCATTATGGAAGCAGAAATTCCTTCCGATGTTGTGAACGCCGTTGCTGATTATCTCTCTCGGTTTGGAGATGAACATGCTTATGCTGTGCGTTCAAGTGCGACCGCTGAAGATCTGCCATATGCCTCTTTTGCTGGCCAGCAAGACACCTATTTGAATATCATCGGAAAAGAAGCAATCCTGCAGCATATCAGCAAATGCTGGGCATCGCTATTTACAGATCGGGCGGTCATCTACCGTATGCAGAATGGTTTTGACCATAGACGGATTTATTTATCCGTTATCGTTCAAAGGATGGTTTTCCCTAAAGCTTCAGGGGTTCTATTTACCGCTGATCCGATGACCTCTAACCGAAAGTTGCTTTCCATTGATGCCAGTTTTGGACTTGGAGAAGCACTGGTCTCCGGCTTGGTCTCTCCTGATTGTTATAAAGTACAGGAAGGGGAAATCGTCGATAGGAAGATAGGCGCCAAAAAATTGGCTATCTATGGACGAAAAGAAGGCGGAACGGAGACTCAGATGATCGATCCTGATCAGCAAAAGACTCAAACACTTACTGAACAACAGATTTTACAGCTGGAACGCATGGGAAGGCAGATTGAAGCTTATTTTGGCAGCCCACAAGATATTGAATGGTGCCTGGCTGATGATACTTTCTACATCGTTCAAAGCAGGCCCATTACGACGCTATATCCCATCCCACAAGCGGACGATAATGAAAATCACGTCTATATATCTGTAGGCCATCAGCAAATGATGACCGATGCCATCAAACCATTGGGACTGTCGTTGTTCCTGTTAGTCACTCCAGCCCCGATGCGAAGAGCTGGAGGAAGATTATTTGTTGACGCGACACAGCGCTTGGCTTCACCTGGCAGTCGGAAAGGTCTACTACAGGCCATGGGCCAGCACGATCCGCTTATGGAAGACGCACTGATGACCGTCGTTGAGAGGGATTTTATAAAATCGATATCAGATGACGAAAATGCACGAGGGCAAAGAAAACATGGTGAACCTGCGGATGTTCCAGCACCAAACGAAAACGATCCGACCATCGTTACGGAGTTGATCCAGAAAAGCCAAGCATCGATCGAAGAGTTAAAAAATAACATCCAAGCCAAATCGGGATCGGATTTAATGGATTTTATTTTGGAAGATATCCAGGAATTAAGGAAAATCTTATTTAATCCACAAAGTTCAGCTGTATTTATGGCTGCTTTCGATGCTTCAGCATGGATCAATGAAAACATGAACAAGTGGTTAGATGAAAAGAACGCAGCCGACACGCTATCTCAATCTGTACCAAACAATATTACTTCGGAAATGGGTTTGGCATTAATGGATGTCGCCGATGTGATTCGTCCTTATCCAGAAGTCATTGAGTATCTGCAACAGGTAAAGGATGATCATTTTTTGGATGAACTCGTCCAATTTGAAGGAGGACAACAAACCCGGGACGCCATCCATCATTATCTAAACAAATACGGAATGAGATGTGCCGGAGAGATCGATATTACGAGAAGCCGTTGGAGCGAGAAACCAACAACACTTGTCCCCTTGATTCTCAGAAACATCAAAAACTTTGAACCGAATGCCAGTCATCAAAGATTTGAGCAAGGGCGGCAGGAAGCTTTAAAAAAGGAGCAAGAGTTATTGGATCGGTTGATGCAATTGCCGGATGGCCCACAAAAAGCAGAAGAGACGAAACAAAGGATTCGAACCCTCCGGAACTTCATCGGTTATCGTGAATATCCCAAATACGGCATGGTCAATCGCTACTTTGTTTATAAACAGGCATTGCTGAAAGAAGCCGAACAACTCGTCCAAGACAATGTGATTCATGAAAAAGAAGATATCTACTATCTCACATTTGAAGAACTTGCCGATGTTGTCCGAACAAATAAACTGGATGAACAGATCATCAGCAAACGAAAAGACGAGTACAAATTATATGAAAAATTGACTCCCCCGCGTGTGATCACGTCTGATGGTGAAATCATTACAGGTAAGTACAAACGCGAAAATATTCCAGCCGAAGCGATTGCAGGCCTGCCTGTTTCTTCTGGAGTGATAGAAGGGCGGGCACGTGTCATCTTAAACATGGAAGATGCTGATCTGGAAGATGGAGATATATTGGTCACTTCCTTTACTGATCCCAGCTGGACACCACTGTTTGTATCCATAAAAGGTCTGGTTACCGAGGTTGGCGGACTGATGACCCATGGAGCCGTTATCGCACGTGAATATGGCTTACCAGCAGTTGTCGGGGTGGAAAATGCTACTGAACTGATAAGAGACGGGCAGCAAATTCGCGTGCATGGGACAGAAGGATACATTGAAATATTATAATGGAATGACCATTAGGATGAAGAGATAAGTCTGAAAAGCCGCCAAAATTTGATTTGGCGGCTTTTCATGATTACAGCAACATAAGGTTTTTTGCTTTTACTGTTATTTATTCAATTCAACCGTTTCATTCACATCTGCCGATTCAGCATCTTGTCCTGTTATTCGTTTAATCATAAACGCGATTCTCTTCGTAAAACTACCAGTTTCCCAATATTCGGCTGCTTCCGTTTTTATTTTTATCAAGACAATGTTAGGATCATCATAAGTTGTTTGCATAATTTTGTCATAGGCGAATCCCCACAATTCCTTTTTCTTTTCTAAATCCTCAACGATTTCCGCTCTTCCTCGTATGGAAACATAGGATTTACCTGCATAAGCCACATTAACTTCTTGATTGTGTGTAATTTCCTCGTATTTATTTGTTTCTTTTTTAGTGAAAAACCATAAGTCGCCATCAAACTCTACTTCTTGGGTTTTCATTGGACGAGAAACAAGCCCTTCTTCCGTTACCGTGGTCAGCATGGCTGTGTCTATGTCTTTGATTAACTCTCTTACTGTTTCCAGTTCTTTTTGATTCATAGTGTTAGACATTTCCCTCACCTCGTAAAAGTTTAATAGTGGTATATTACCCTTTACACCAACTTTTACTCTGGTATGGCCTAAACGAAAACTTGAATTTGAAATCAATTCATATGATCGTTACTCAGGAATTTTCCGCGCCGTAACAGCCAGCCTGTTCCAGGAGTTGATTACGACGATCTGCATAATGATTTCGGACAGTTGCTTTTCATCAAAATATTGTGCAGCGTCATTGTAGACATCATCAGGAACATGTGACTCTGCGACGAGGGTTACAGCTTCTGTCAAAGCAAGAACCGCCCGTTCTTCCGGGGTAAAATAAGGGGTTTCACGCCAAGCGTTTAATGCGTAAATTCGCTGTTCGGTTTCCCCTAATTCACGCGCTTCCTTTGTATGCATATTTAGGCAGAATGCGCAGCCGTTAATTTGTGATGCTCGGATTTTGATCAGTTCCTTTAGCTTTTTATCAATGCTCGTGCGGTCTACATATTTCTCAACTGCAAGCATCGCTTGTAATGCCCCAGGCTCCACGTCTTCCATTAGAATTCTTTCTTTCATTTTTATTCCCTCCATAAGCTTTTTTGTCTGACACCTACAAGACGAAACAGCCAAATGGTTTGTGACAAAAATAAAAAAGGAGCTGTCCTGAAAGTCGAAA
>NZ_JARMMC010000012.1:0-64571 GCF_036216745.1 Fictibacillus sp. B-59209
TGTGGAAGCGTGGTGACACGTGGAGCTGACAGATACTAATCGGTCGAGGGCTTATCCTTATTAACAAAAGCGGTATGAACCGTTTATATCCGACAAGCGTTGGAGATCCTGACGAGAACACGTTTTTGGTGTTCGCAGGAGGGATTGAAACGACCTCGAGGATATGGTTCATGGAGCTGGACGTTAGCATCAGTGAAAGTTTGGATGAAGTTATCTAGTTTTGAGGGAATATACCTCATTTTTCTAAAAAAGCTCTTGTCAAAAGAGCAAATACATTGTAAAATGTAACTTGTCCTTGAGAAAATAGGACATCCTTTGAAAGACAGTCTGGTGGCGATAGCGAAGAGGTCACACCCGTTCCCATACCGAACACGGAAGTTAAGCTCTTCAGCGCCGATGGTAGTTGGGGGCTTCCCCCTGTAAGAGTAGGACGTTGCCAGGCTATCATTTCATACATACTCGTATGTGGTTTTATTATTATTCCACAGTAGCTCAGTGGTAGAGCTATCGGCTGTTAACCGATCGGTCGTAGGTTCGAGTCCTACCTGTGGAGCCATGCTTCCATAGCTCAGTAGGTAGAGTGCTTCCATGGTAAGGAAGAGGTCACCGGTTCGAGCCCGGTTGGAAGCTCCAGTCGGCCCGTTGGTCAAGCGGTTAAGACACCGCCCTTTCACGGCGGTAACACGGGTTCGAATCCCGTACGGGTCACCAATTTTTTTCGTTAAGAAAATAACATTCATTAATACGGAGGATTAGCTCAGCTGGGAGAGCACCTGCCTTACAAGCAGGGGGTCGGCGGTTCGAACCCGTCATCCTCCACCATTATTTATCCCAACGGCAGGCCGGTTTAGCTCAATTGGTAGAGCAACTGACTTGTAATCAGTAGGTTGGGGGTTCAAGTCCTCTAGCCGGCACCATTTTTTTATAAGTAATGTCTGAAGCCTTTTTTTATGTGGAGGGGTAGCGAAGTGGCTAAACGCGGCGGACTGTAAATCCGCTCCTTTGGGTTCGGCGGTTCGAATCCGTCCCCCTCCACCATCTTTATTTCCGACAGATTATGTTACAACACGAGCCATTAGCTCAGTCGGTAGAGCATCTGACTTTTAATCAGAGGGTCGAAGGTTCGAGTCCTTCATGGCTCACCATTTGAACTTCTGAATAAAAGATGATATCAATGGTTACAAAGTATAATATGCGGGTGTAGTTTAGTGGTAAAACAAGAGCCTTCCAAGCTCTGGTCGTGAGTTCGATTCTCATCACCCGCTCCATTATGGGGCCTTAGCTCAGCTGGGAGAGCGCCTGCCTTGCACGCAGGAGGTCAGCGGTTCGATCCCGCTAGGCTCCACCATACATAATAAGTACTGTCCTTAGACGAATGTCTAAGGGCTTTTTTATGTCTTTCAAACCTTCAAGGATTCCTGATCCAATAAAGAGGACGGTGCTTTTGTCCTAATAATTATCCATCAACCTTCTCGAAAGCGCTTACGTATCGGTATATCTATGCATATTTCTGTCCAGTTGAACCAACACGAATAGACAGGCTACAATGAATTTATAGAATTTTTTGAAACACAACATAAGGGGAGGCCATACAGAATGAAGAAGGATATTACGATCATCGGAGTACCGATGGATTTAGGGCAGACAAGGCGCGGCGTTGACATGGGGCCAAGCGCCATTCGATATGCAGGAATTGTGGAACGTTTAGAAGATATAAATTATAATGTCCAGGATTTCGGGGACATAGAGATTGCCCGGCCTGGGACAATAGAAGAAAAAATAGACACCAATCTTAAGAACCTTCAAGAAGTTTCAACTGCAAGTGAAAAGCTGGCAGACACGGTTTCTAATGTCATTCAGGAAAACCGGTTTCCTCTTGTCTTTGGAGGAGACCACAGTATCGCGATCGGCTCTCTTGCAGGAATTGCCAAGCACTACGAAAATCTTGGCGTCATCTGGTATGATGCTCATGGAGACTTGAATACCGCTGATACTTCACCAAGCGGAAACATTCATGGTATGCCCCTTGCAGCAAGTTTGGGAATCGGGCATGAATCCTTAACTGGCATTGGAGGATATGAGCAAAAAGTTAAGCCTGAAAATATTGTTATTATCGGTGCCCGTTCATTGGATGAAGGAGAAAAAGAATTAATCAAAGAACGCGGTATTAAAGTATACACGATGCATGAAATTGATCGGATCGGCATGACCAAGGTAATGGAGGAAACGATTGAATACCTTTCTAAAAAAACGGACGGTGTTCATTTAAGCCTTGACCTTGATGGATTGGATCCGCTTGACGCACCGGGTGTAGGTACACCGGTTCTTGGTGGAATCAGCTACAGAGAAAGCCATTTGGCGATGGAAATGCTGGCCGAGTCTCAGATTATTACTTCAGCTGAATTTGTAGAGGTCAATCCAATTCTTGACGAAAGAAACAAGACAGCGACAGTGGCTGTGGCGCTAATGGGATCATTATTTGGCGAAAAATTATTATAATTATAAATCAAAAAAACAGCTCTCGATTACGAGTAGCTGTTTTTTACGTTTGCTTTTTGGAATTCATTTAATAGCTCATCTATGTGTTGGCTGATTTCAACAATTTCTTCAGCGATTAAAGGCATAATTTTAGACATTTCATTCATTTTTTTCCGTGAAACTTCAATTTCTCTTAGCAGGATATTGCGGTCCATGTGTGCACGCTCCTTAAAAAAAATCTTTAATTCCACTATTCCCTCAATTATCCAAATTGAAACTCATTTTCTAAATTTTGTACAAAACATTTCTCTATCCCTGTCTGTTTTCATGCTAAAATAAAAATTGCTCAATTTTTTATGGAATATGAAACTTTTTTGAATACTAAACGTAGAAAAATACGAACCGCAACTGGTGGTGGAAAATTGAAATGGATTCATTAATTAATAATCTGGTTACCCAAGTGAAAGCAGGGAACCAGGAGGCTTTTGAAGGACTTGTTGAAATTTACAAAGATAAAATATACCGGCTGTGCTACAGAATGGTCGGAGACAGCCATGAGGCGGAGGACCTTGCTCAGGAAGCATTTGTCCGCGCTTACGTAAACATTGATAAATACAGTGGAAGCTATAAGTTTTCAACGTGGCTGTATCGCATCGCCACAAACTTGTGTATTGATAAACTGCGGAAAAAGAAACCGGATTACTCTATGGATGCTGAAATTCCAGGAACGGAAGGAGCAACGCTTTACAGCCAGGTGGCAGGAGCGGATCCACTTCCGGAAGAGGAAGTGGAGGAAAAGGAGAAGCGGGATCATCTCCAGCAGGAAATCATGAAACTTCCGGAAAAGTACAGGACAGCGATCCTGCTAAAGTATGTCGAAGATCTATCGCTTGAAGAGATCAGCTCTGTTATGGATTTGCCCGTTCCGACTGTCAAAACACGGATACATCGGGGAAGAGAAGCGTTAAAAAAGGTGTATAAAAAGGTTGCAAAATCGAGGTGAACATAATGTCATGTGATACAGAAAAATATATGAGCCTGATTGATAAAGCCCTGGATAGGGATATAACGGAGCTGGAGCAGAAAGAGCTGAACATACATCTGGAAAATTGCGAAGCCTGCAGAGAGCACTATTATGCCCTGAAGGAAATCATTTCCGACATGAAAGAATCAGCGCCTGTTGTTGCTCCCGACCATTTTACAGAGAATGTAATGAAGAAGCTTCCTGCCGTGAAAAAGAAAAGGATGCCGGCTCAATGGATCAGGCGTTATCCAGTCCTGACTGCGGCTGCAGTATTCTTAATCTTAATGTTCGGTTCAGTCATGGCCAATTGGAGTACGGGGAATGAACTATCAGTAGTCTCCGGCTCGGATAACGTTCAGATCAAGCCATCCACGCATACAGTTATCGTTCCTAAAGGAAAAACGGTCAAAGGTGACCTGGTCGTAGAAAATGGCGATGTGAGGGTGGAAGGAAAGGTTGACGGCAATGTCGTCGTCATCAAAGGGAAAAAATATATGGCTTCCGCGGGCCAGATAACCGGTGACAGCCAGGAAATCCATCAAGTGGTTGAATGGGTCTGGTATAAACTTAAAATGTTCTTCACAGGAGAGGAACAAAAATAATATTTAGTATCGAACTAATATGAAGATCTAAAAAGCCGCCTGTTTATGGCTGGCTTTTTACTTTTTCGGGACTTTATAACGCAGCCAAAGACACCCGGCCAGCCAGTCTCCAACTTTTATGGCAGCGGAAGGGATATGCTATAATAAGGGATACCGAATAATTATGATCATTGTTGCACTACATTAACATAGAAAGAGTAGTTCCCTGAAGTGGAGTGATGTCATGTTGCCTGTTGGAAGTTTTAGTTTAGGTAGCTATATCAGCCAGATCGTTGATATTTTGCTGGTTACCTATGTTTTTTATAAATTAATAATGCTGATAAGAGGAACCAAGGCGGTACAGCTTTTAAAAGGAATTGTGGTCATTGTAGCTGTATGGCTTGCGAGCAGTTTCTTTGAACTGCGGACAATGGGCTGGCTGATGGATAAAGCCATTACATATGGATTATTGGCCATTATTATTATTTTCCAGCCTGAATTAAGGAGAGCGCTGGAGCAGCTCGGAAGGGGAAAACTGTTTTCCCGATCTGGTTTAGCTGACGAAGAGGAGATGGGAAACTCCATTGATGCGATCGTTAAGTCAACCAGTTATATGGCCAAGCGCCGAATTGGGGCCATCATATCGTTTGAAAGAGAAACCGGTCTTACCGATTATGTGGAAACAGGGATTCCTATTCATTCGAAATTGTCATCAGAGCTGCTGACCAATATTTTTGTGCCCAACACGCCTCTGCACGACGGAGCAGTTATTTTGCGGCAGAATGAGATCGTTGCGGCAGGCTGTTATCTACCGTTGACCGAAAGCCCGTTTGTTTCCAAAGAACTGGGTACAAGGCACAGAGCGGCTATCGGTGTAAGTGAAGTGACAGATGCAATTACTGTCATTGTCTCAGAAGAAACCGGTGGCATCTCGATTACGAAGAACGGAGAAATCCATCGCAACCTGAATGAGGAAACACTGAGAGTTTTATTGAATGCGGAATTAATGGTATCAGGCAGAAATGCTTCCTCATCACGCTGGAATTGGAGGGGGAAGAAAAATGGACAAACTCCTTAAGAGCAATTGGTTTGTAAAAATTATCGCTTTTCTTTTGGCATTAATGCTATATACCGTCCTATCCATGGAAAACCAGCAGCAATCTGACCGGCAATCCCTGTTCACCTCCGTCTCCAAGACGAGTGAAACAGTAAGCGGGGTTGCCATTACGCCTTTTTTTGATGAAAATAAATACGTACTTACAGACTTGCCCCGATCGGTGGACGTCAAGCTGACGGGTTCTTCCAATCTGCTGACGAAAGCATTAAAAGTAGACCGTCGAATGGAAGTCTATATCGATCTTACGAAGATGGGTCCAGGTACAAAAAAAGTTCCTGTGAAAATCAGGAATGTTCCGGAAGGGTTAAGAGCCGTTCCATCACCTCAGGAAGTGGAAGTAACGCTTCACCGAAAACAAACGAAGCAGATCCCGATTTCTGTGGATATCAAGAACAAGAATAAGCTGCCGGAGGGTTATGAAGCCGGAAAACTTAGCTACTCGCCGAAGAGTGTGTATGTAACAGGTCCAGAGGATTACATCAGTGATATTGCAAGTATCCGGGCATCTGTGGATGTTTCGAATGCCAAGGATAAGGTAGAATCAAGGGTGCCGCTGCGGGCTTACGACAGTCAAGGCAATCTGCTCGATGTACTGATTGATCCAAAGTCTGTCAATGTTACGGTCCCTATTACAAAACCAAGTAAAACGGTACCGCTGAGCCTGAATGAAAAAGGCAACCTTCCTGACGGGCTTACCCTTGCAGGTATAACTGTGGATCCAAAAGAAGTGACGTTAACAGGTCCTTCATCCGCCCTTGATAAAATCAGTGAAGTAAGCGGCTTAGACATAGATTTAGACAAGATTAAAGAAGATTCAACGATAGACGTTGATGTGCCTCTTCCAAAAGGCACAGAAGCTGTAAATCCCAAACAAGTCCAAGTAAAAGTGGATGTAGAGAATGACTTAAAAACAAAGACCTTCAAGGATATCCCTATTGAAATGAGGGGAGAGACTCCTGAACAGCAGGCGTCCTTCTTATCTCCTGCGAGCGGAAAGATGGATGTGACCATTACAGGCAGCAAAAAAACAGTTGATGCATTGGTGGCTTCAGATATTAGGGCATATGTTGATGTCAGCAAGCTGAAACCAGGCGAGCATACGCTTTCGATAAAAGCCTCAAACTCCAAGAACCTTCAAATGAAAAAGGAGTTTACGACGGCGAAAATCAAAATCGAAACCACAGAAACCCAGACTGGCTCTGATAACCAGACGGACCAAACCACATCGCAGAGCGGGGATAAGAACAGCAATAACGAGAATAACGGCACAGCCGGCAGCAAGCCGGACAATAACCCAACCTTTTCTCAATCAAAGGCAGAGGGACAATCGGATCGTACCGAATCAATTACTGAAGGAGAGAATTAAATCATGGGAAAATACTTTGGAACAGACGGGGTAAGAGGAGTTGCCAATACAGAGCTTACACCAGAATTAGCTTTTAAACTTGGCCGATTTGGGGGATATGTATTAACAAAGGAAACCCAAAAACCAAAAGTACTGATCGGCAGAGATACACGAATTTCTGGTCATATGCTTGAAGGAGCATTGGTGGCTGGCCTTTTATCTACGGGAGCTGAAGTATTGCGTTTAGGTGTCATCTCGACACCTGGCGTTGCTTTCTTGACAAAGGCACTTGGCGCTCAGGCAGGTGTCATGATCTCTGCTTCCCATAACCCAGTCGCTGACAACGGAATTAAGTTTTTCGGAGCGGATGGCTTTAAGCTTTTGGATGAGCAGGAAGCAGAGATTGAAGCTCTCCTCGATCAGGAGAAAGACGAGCTTCCGCGCCCTTCAGGCGGCGATATCGGCTCAGTAGGCGACTATTTCGAAGGCGGACAAAAGTACCTTCAATATTTAAAACAAACCGTCCCTGGCGATTTTTCCGGTATGCATATCGCACTCGACTGCGCTCACGGTGCAACATCTTCTTTGGCTCCGCATCTGTTTGCTGACCTGGAAGCCGATATCTCAACGATGGGAACAAGCCCAAATGGTCTAAATATTAACGATGGTGTAGGTTCCACACACCCTGAAAAATTGGCTGAACTGGTCAAGGAAAAAGGAGCAGACATGGGTCTGGCCTTTGATGGGGACGGAGACCGTCTGATTGCGATTGATGAAAAGGGGAACATCGTGGATGGCGACCAAATCATGTTTATATGCGCCGTCTACTTAAAAGAACAGGGAAGACTGAAGAACGATACCATCGTCTCCACTGTGATGAGCAACCTTGGATTCTATAAAGGACTTGAAGCCAGAGAAGTAAAATCGGTTCAGACTGCTGTCGGCGACCGATATGTGATGGAAGAAATGAGAAAGAGCGGATATAACCTGGGCGGAGAGCAATCAGGACATATCATTTTCCTTGACCATACCACGACGGGTGATGGCATGTTATCGGCTATTCAATTAGCAAGCATCGTCCAGCAGACGAAAAAGCCATTATCTGAGCTTGCGGATGAAATGAAAAAGTTCCCTCAGCTTTTAATCAACGTAAGAGTTGTAGATAAAACAAAGCTTGAAGGCAATACAACGATCCAATCTGCAATCGAGAAGGTCGAAGCAGAAATGAACGGAAACGGGCGTGTACTTGTCCGTCCATCGGGAACTGAGCCGTTGGTGCGTGTCATGGTCGAAGCACCTACGAAGGAACAATGCCAAATCTATGCTGATCAGATAGCTGATGTGGTCAAGGCGGAACTTGTTTAGTCAAATGCACCCTCATTCATCAAGATAGGCACGAAACCTATGCATAAGCGTATCACCAGCGGGTTCGCTTATGCATATTTTATTAAATATTTATTAAGCTGCTTAGCAACCAATTGACGCTTAAATCGAAACAAGATATCATTAGGTTTGAATTTACTTCGAAACGGGAAGGTGGATAGAGCGGCCAATTTATTAACCTAAGCGCCTGAACTATTTTCGGACGGAAGAAAATAGTTGACGAGGAAGAGGTTCATCGATTTTTCGGCGGATGCCTCTCGGAACCAGTCACTTTCGTAAGCTTTTAAATAAAACAGGCAAGGCGACTTCCTGTACAAAATTAAAAGCAGTGGCTAACAAAATAAATCAAACATAGGTGGGGCTGTGAGCCCCGCTCACAGTCCCCCTGTTACAGAGGCAGGTGCCAGCCCATATTTTGGGCTATACCTGACCCAAGGGAGGATATATTAAATGTGCGGAATTGTAGGTTATGTAGGGAATAAGGATGCTAAAGAAATCTTGCTTCGCGGACTGGAAAAATTAGAGTACCGCGGTTATGACTCAGCAGGTATTGCTGTAGTTGATAACGACGGCGTTCAAGTCTTCAAAGAAAAAGGAAGAATCGCTGTATTGCGTGAAATCGTTGACTCAGGCGTTGAAACATCAATGGGGATCGGACATACCCGCTGGGCAACACACGGAGCGCCAAGCAAGGTGAACTCTCACCCACACCAAAGTACTGCAGAGCGATTTACGCTTGTGCATAACGGTGTTATTGAGAACTATGAGAATATTAAAAGAGAATACTTACCGAATGTTGAATTCGTAAGTGATACAGATACAGAAGTTGTTGTACAGCTTATTGAAAAGTTTGTCAGCGAAGGAGAGAACGTGGAAGAAGCATTCCGCCACGCGCTTTCTGTTATTAAAGGCTCTTACGCGATTGCGTTAGTCGATAACCAAGATTCAGACACCATCTATGTTGGTAAAAATAAAAGCCCGCTATTGGTCGGCGTAGGAGAAGGATTTAACGTTGTAGCAAGTGATGCTATGGCCATGATTTCTCAAACAGACCAATACGTTGAACTGATGGATGAGGAGATCGTTATCGTAAAACGTGACTCCTATACCATCAAAACACTGGACGGCAAAGAAGTAGCACGTGATCCATACACAGCTGAATTGGATGCAAGTGATATCGAAAAGGGAACGTACCCTCACTATATGCTGAAAGAAATTGATGAGCAGCCATTTGTTATGCGTAACATCATCAAGCAGTATCAAAACGAAGAAGGCAATCTTAAGCTTGATGACGATATTCGCAGCGCGATGAAAGGTGCAGACCGCATTTACATCGTGGCTTGCGGAACAAGCTACAATGCAGGACTTGTAGGTAAACAGCTGATCGAAAACATTGCCAATATCCCTGTAGAGGTTCATATTGCCAGTGAATTCGTTTATAACATGCCGCTTCTTTCTCAGAAGCCATTGTTCATCTTTATCTCTCAATCAGGAGAGACAGCCGACAGCCGTGCGGTATTGGTAGAAGTGAAAAAGCTTGGCCATAAAGCGTTGACGATTACTAACGTTCCTGGCTCTACCCTTTCAAGGGAAGCTGACCATACACTTCACCTATATGCAGGACCTGAAATCGCAGTAGCATCAACAAAAGCTTATACAGCGCAAATTGCTGTCCTTGCTATTCTTGCCGTTGATTCTGCTCGTGCAAAAGGCATCGAGCTTGATTTCAATCCGCTTCAAGAGCTTGCGATTGTGGCAAACGCAATGGAAACATTGACAGACCAAAAAGAAACTATGGATCGTGTAGCACAGGAATACCTATCAGTAACACGCAATGCCTTCTTTATCGGCCGTGCGGTTGATTACTTTGTTTGTTTGGAAGGTTCTCTAAAGCTTAAAGAAATCTCTTATATCCAAGCAGAAGGCTTTGCAGGAGGAGAACTTAAGCATGGTACGATTGCTTTGATTGAAGAAGGAACGCCAGTTATCGCTCTAGCTACACAAGAACACGTGAACTTGAGCATCCGCGGAAATGTAAAAGAAGTAGCAGCCCGTGGAGCAGAAACTTGCGTAATTAGTACAGAAGCGACGAAGGACGAAGGCGACCGCATCGTACTTCCAGAAGTACATGAGTACCTTACTCCGCTCGTATCTGTTGTACCGCTTCAATTGATTGCTTACTATGCAGCACTTCACCGTGACTGTGATGTTGATAAGCCGCGTAACCTTGCGAAAAGTGTAACAGTAGAATAAGTATTAAGTAAAAGCCAGTGGAAATTTACTGGTGTTTTACGCTAAAATAGCATTTTACTAGATAAAGAAGTCCTTACTGAATAATAAAGTGCTTTTCTCCCTTGGAATTTAACTTCCAGGGGTTTTTTCATTATGGAGCACTTAGTGAAATATTATATGGATATTTCACTCTTATAGCATTCCACTATGAAGCAGGCTATGTCCTTGATTAAGTGTTTAGCACAACAAAAAAGTTTGACAAGTATCAGTAAAGAACTCTTTTATCTTACAACAGAAATGTCTTTTTAAAACTAAGTTGTACCCTGGCTGTCCAAATCAAAAAGGGGCTGTCCAAGAAGTCTGTATGCTGTTGATTCCCGTTCCAGGGTGCTCGCTTTCCGCGGGGCGTGCGGTGAGCCTCTTGGCGCTAGCGCCTACGGGAGTCTCACCTGTCACGCTAGTCCCGCAGGACAAGGAAGGCTCCGGCAGCTTTTTATCGCACGAAGAAAATGTGAAGTTCATTTTCGAGGAGTCTCGCACCTTCCACTTCAATCAACTTTTCATTGAAGATTTTCAAGCCAAAAAGGAGCTGCTGAAGGTCAATTTTCGACTTTCAGGACAGCCCCTTTTTTTGTAGTAATTATTTCAAGTTATTTTTACATCAACTAAATCAGACAACAATCCTATGTACTTCTTTGTGGTTATCCAAATTCTCAATTCTTTTTTATAAAAATGGTGTCTTCAAATTAAACCCGTCGGTGAACAAGTTTAAAGACATCTAAATACATATGAATCGTTCACAATTATCATTTAATTAACGAAGTGAACGCTTCCATCATCCGTAATATAAATAGATTGATGGCTACTTAAATATTTCAGTGCATCTTTCATTATTCCATGCTCTTTTAAATCAGCCTGTCCGCGTATGTAAGTGTGCACATCTAAGATCAGCACATAGGAATAGCATTGCTGGCCATCGATCGGCTCAACATTTGAGAGCTGAAAAGCATCGCCATACTTTTCTTTAAACCATAACTTTGCCTGTTCATGAGTCTTAAATGAAGGGATTTTTGCTTCGTCAATTACTCCGGCAGCGTACACTCCTACACCAACTCCTTTATGTAGATTTTCCCTATAATCATTCGCTGCCTCAGGATGAATTGCTGTTGGTCAAATCCTTTGTAATTTTAACCAGCACCAATATATATAGATATTATTTGATCAGAATAGTGCTGAGATGTTATTTGAAGGTGTGTTTAAGCTCCGCGAGTTTATAGAACAAGAGGCATAAATAATCACGAAAATGAGCCAAAGGTAATTGTTTCAGGAGGTGAGTCTAATGAAGAAAAAGGACAAGGACAAGCTACGTAAAGAAATTTTAGATTTTGAAGAAGGCTTTCCAGATGGTATTTATGGATGGCAGCTTTTTTTATGTTTTAAACATGACAACAAGTATGGTGACAAAATGCCCTTTTCTTTTAATTGAAGTATGGTGTGTAAACGCTTTATTATTAGAGCATAAGACCTATAGATTGTACGAATAGTACCAAATAGGAAAGGGGTTTCGATTGATATGGCAAGTTCTGAACAGACAAAGACAGGCGCTAAAGTAAAAATACAGCGGTTTGGCAGCTATTTGAGCGGTATGATCATGCCAAACATAGGGGCGTTCATCGCCTGGGGAATCATCACGGCATTATTCATTCCTACAGGATGGCTTCCAAATGAAGATATGGCAAAACTGGTTAGCCCGATGATCACTTACTTGCTGCCGCTGCTTATCGGATTTTCAGGCGGACGCATCGTGTATGACCTGCGAGGCGGTGTCGTTGGTGCCACGGCAACGATGGGGGTTATTGTCGGAGCCGACATTCCAATGCTTCTAGGTGCCATGATTATGGGGCCTCTTGGCGGGTATGCCATTAAGAAGTTTGACAAGATGATTGAAGGAAAAGTGAAATCCGGCTTCGAGATGCTCGTGAATAACTTTTCCGCCGGGATTATTGCCGGAATTTTAACGATCATTGCCTACAAAGGAATTGGACCGGTTGTATTAACGTTAAACAAAACGCTTGCTGCAGGAGTACAGGCTATTGTAGACGCACACTTGCTGCCGCTGGCCAGCATCTTTATCGAACCAGCAAAAGTGTTATTCTTAAACAATGCCATTAACCATGGGATCTTAAGCCCGCTGGGAATTGAGCAAGCCACCAAAGCAGGAAAATCCATTCTGTTCTTGTTGGAATCCAATCCGGGACCAGGGCTGGGTGTCCTATTGGCTTACATCCTTTTTGGAAAAGGAATGTCGAAACAATCGGCACCAGGGGCTGCCATTATCCATTTCCTTGGCGGGATTCATGAGATCTACTTCCCGTATATTCTGATGAGACCGTTACTTCTTTTAGCGGTAATCGGAGGCGGTGCTTCCGGTGTATTCACTTTCTTGCTGTTTGACGCAGGATTGGTAGCCGCTCCGTCACCAGGAAGTATCTTTGCTCTTATTGCCATGACACCGAGAGGACACTACCTTGGGGTCATAGCTGGAGTTCTGGTTGCGGCAGCCGTATCCTTCTTGATTTCTTCTGTCATCTTAAAATCTTCCAAACAAACAGATGAAGATGATTTGACAAAAGCGACAGAAAAAACATCTGCACTTAAAGGAAAAGAAAGCCGTGCTTCATCTCTTGTCCAACCGAAAGAAACGCAAGCGCAACAAACGTCTGGTGGTGCCAGGCACCACATCGCTGTAGAAAAAAGCCGTGCCGACGTTCAAAAGATTATTTTCGCTTGTGATGCAGGTATGGGTTCAAGTGCAATGGGCGCCTCAATCTTAAAAAACAAAGCACGAAAAGCGGGACTGGATGTATCGGTGTCTAATACATCGATTACGAATATTCCCGCTGATGCAGATATCGTCATTACGCATAAAGATTTAACAGACCGGGCGAAAGCAAAACTGCCGAATGCCGAACACATTTCAGTAGAAAATTTCTTGAACAGTCCTAAATATGAAAAACTGCTGAATGAGTTAGTAGAAAGCAAAGGTACAACAGCACCTGCCGAGCCTGAAGGTATGCCAATCGCAGAAAACGAGTATGAAGACGTTTCGAAAATTATCTTTGCCTGTGATGCGGGTATGGGTTCGAGTGCGATGGGAGCTTCTATACTCAAAAATAAAGTTCAAAAAGCAGGGCTGGATGTTTCCGTGTCCAATACTTCGATTACCAATCTGCCCGCTGATGCAGACTTGGTCATCACCCACAAAGATTTAACCGATCGTGCAAAAGCTAAATTACCGGGCGCAAAACATATTTCAGTTGAGAACTTTTTAAACTCACCGAAATATGAAGAACTGCTTGAGAAGTTAAAAGCAGCCAAAAGCCTGCACTGATCGAAAAGTCCGGTTCCAAGGAATCGGACTTTTTCTATACTTTTTAAATCATGGCAACAATGATGATGACGAAATCGGCTTTTCATTTCGTTGTATTAAGGAACGGCGGGGCTTTATTATTTAATTAAGGGTATACAAATTAAATATTGTCATTAACGTGGAGTGAAGAACATGTATATATCGGCAAGAGAACGACTGATATTTGAAATCTTATTATCTAAAAAAGAAGAGATGACGGTCAAGGATCTTGCGGATGAAATTGATGTGAGTACCCGGACGATCCACCGTGATCTAAAAGAACTTGAAAATACGCTAAAAGAGTATGAACTGGAGCTGATCAAAAAATCAGGAGTGGGTATACAGATCATCGGGGACGAACAGAGAATGGAAGAACTGAAGCTGGCGCTGTTTCATTTATCGTATAACGAGTACACGCCTGAAGAGCGGCAGACCATGATTTTTTGTTCCCTTCTGGAAGCGAAGGAACCGGTTAAGCTTGTCTCACTGGCTCATGATTTAAACGTGACCATCGCTACGATCAGCAATGATTTAACAAAATTAGAAAGCCGTCTGCTTGAATTTGATCTGACCCTTGTTAGAAAAAGAGGATACGGGGTAGAAATTACAGGGGACGAAAAAGCAAAAAGAAGAGCGATGAGCCAAATTATTGCGCAAAATCTTAACGAAACTGAATTCTTATCACTCGTAAAAGAAAATATCCAGAAAAAATCTCTTCATACGGCTGATTCCATTTCTGAGCGGTTATTGGGACTCGTTGAAAAGAACCGGCTATTGACGGTAGAGAAAGCGATCGAAGAAGTGAATGAAGAGCTTCCCTATCCTATTGCAGACAGTGCGTATATCGGCCTGGTCGTCCATCTGACACTGGCCATCGAACGGATTCTGCAGGGAGAAAACATCAATATGGACGAGGCTTTTCTGGAGACGTTAAAGACTGCACCGGAATATAAGGCAGCTGAAAAAATTATTGAAAAGCTGAAGAAGGTCATTCATGCCGACATACCTGAAGCAGAGGTAGGCTATATTACGATGCATCTGCAAGGTGCCAAGCTTAGGCAGGACAAAGGATACTTGCTGGAGGAGTCGAGTTTTCAAACGGCTTTAAAAGCGAAAAGCCTGATGATGTTTGTCGGTGAAAAGACTGGTATTGAACTTTTAGGGAACGCATCGCTCTTTCAGGGGCTAGTTACGCATTTAAAACCGGCGCTGTACCGGATCAAGCAAAACATGGGGATCTCTAACCCGCTCATGCCCAAGATTAAAAAAGATTATGAAGATCTCTTTCACATCGTACAGGATGGGGCCGCAGCTATTTTTCCGGATTTGCATATTCCAGATGAGGAAGTGGCCTATCTTGTCATGCATTTTGGTTCCGCTTTGATGAACGGGCGCCATGCTGAACGATTGAAAGCTTTAGTGATCTGTTCTACGGGTATTGGGACGTCCAAAATGCTTGCGACTCGACTGAAACGGGAAATACCTGAAATTAAGGAACTGAAAAATGTATCACTCTTTGAATTGAATAAGATGGACACGGAAGAGTATGATCTTGTCATTTCTACGATACATCTGCCGGATTATCATTCTCCGTATATTGTCCTCAGCCCCATCCCTAACGAGGAGGAACTGCAGAAGGTTAAGCAATACATCGCAGAGACAGCCGGAGCACATTCAGAAGAGAAGCGTTCGGCTTTGCTCGAACCCAGCACGGGGGAAAAAGATCCTAAACAGTTTTTGGAAGGGATGGAGAGCATCAAGAAGTATACCGTTGCCATCGTGGACCTCTTACAAGGATTTAAACTGACCCCTGTCCATGGCCGGAAAGGCGTTGAGCTCATCCTAAAGGAAGCCTGTGAAGCTCTGGCTGCAGCAGGTGCCCTGCATAGCAGCGAACAGGTTGCTGCTGCACTGTTTGAACGTGAAAAACTGGGCGGACTTGGGATACCGAATACCGAGCTTGTGCTTTACCATGCACGCAGTGATGAGGTCGTTAAACCTTCCTTTACCATTTATGGGCTGGAAGATGCCGTCAGGGTGCCCGCCATGGATCAGACTGTCATTGAAGCTGACAATATACTGCTTCTGCTTGCGCCCAGCGAGTATTCAAGCCAGGGATTAGAGGTACTCAGCTTTATCAGTTCCATTATTATTGAAAACGAACAAAGCATTGCGCTGTTCGAATCAAAGGATGAACAGAAACTATCAGCCTATCTGGCGGAAAAGTTTGATCAGTTTTATAAAGAAAAACTAACAGAATTAAGGAGAGGATAATATGTCATCAGTGTTAACGAAAGAAAACATCCTATTAAATGCGGAAGTGGAGAGCAAGGAAAATGCGATCCGATTAACCGGAAACCTGTTAGTGGAAAATGGATATGTTGAACCGCAATACATTGAAAAAATGCTGGAGAGGGAGCAGCTGACCTCTACGTATATGGGGAACTTTGTGGCCATCCCGCATGGTACGGAGGATGCAAAGCAAGCGGTCAAGGAGTCAGGGATTGCTATTATCCAAGTGCCGGGCGGAGTGGAATTTGGACCTGGAAATGAAGTGAAACTGCTGATTGGAATTGCTGGAAAAGGCGACGAGCATTTGGAGATTCTTTCACAAATCGCCATTGTTTGTTCTGAAGAAGAAAATGTACTGGGGATCGTTAATGCCGGTTCAAAAGAAGAGATTCTAGACTACTTTGAAGGAGTAAACTAATATGCTGGCTGTACATTTTGGAGCGGGTAACATTGGCAGAGGATTTATTGGCAACTTATTGTTTCAATCAGGCTATCAAACAGTATTTGTAGACGTAAACCAGGAAATCGTAGACTTATTGAATGAAAAGAATCAGTATACTGTAGTTCTTGCGGATAAAAGCCAGGAAGAACTTCAGATCAGGAATGTATCAGCGGTTAACAGCGGAACAGATCCTGATCAGGTAATTGAGCTCATCGCAAATGCGGACCTGGTAACAGCAGCAGTTGGACCAAACATTCTTCCGTTTATCGCTGGCTCCATTGCTGAAGGACTTCGTAAAAGAATAGCAGCAACTAACGCTCCTTTAAATATCATCGCCTGTGAAAACATGATCGGCGGAAGTACACTTTTAAAAGAAAAAGTTTACGAGAAATTGGAAGAAAGCGAGAAGCAGCTGTTTGATTCCCGCTTTGGATTTCCGGATGCAGCGGTTGATCGCATCGTTCCCAATCAGTCCAATGAAGATAAACTGATGGTTAAGGTAGAACCTTTCTATGAGTGGGCAGTAGATGAGACGAAAATCATCGGGAGCAGACCTGAAGTCAAAGGAATCACCTATGTAGAGGATTTGAAACCGTATATTGAGCGAAAGCTGTTCACGGTGAACACTGGACATGCAGCAGCTGCATACATCGGGTATCAAGCTGGCATGCGAACCATTGATGAAGCGATGAAAATCAAAGAACTGCAAGAACTGATTCAACAAACGCTGCAGGAAACAGGACGCATGCTCGTCAGCAAATATGCCTTTGACCCTGATGAACATCAGAAATATATCAAAAAAATTGTAAATCGTTTTGTGAATCCTTATATCACGGACGAGGTGACGAGAGTTGGACGTTCTCCGATCCGTAAACTTGGACCGGCAGACCGTCTTGTGAGCCCAGCCGTTCAATATCTTCAGCTGACTGGAGATGTCCCAGTTTCGTTAACAAGAGTCATTGCTTCAGCTCTTCTCTATGATTATAAAGAGGATCCAGAAGCAGTCGCTATTCAGGAAGCGATATATGAAAAAGGTATCGAACGAGCTATAGAGCAGTTTACCGGAATTGAAGCAGGGTCCATCCTGTCTGAAACCGTGCTCAACCATTATCATC
Source organism: Fictibacillus sp. B-59209 (assembly GCF_036216745.1). NCBI lineage: Bacteria > Bacillati > Bacillota > Bacilli > Caryophanales > Fictibacillaceae > Fictibacillus > Fictibacillus sp. B-59209. The sequence goes on from NZ_JARMMC010000012.1 coordinate 17,419, forward strand.
AATTAAAATCGGGCATCACAATAAAGTAAAAAGAACAAAAAGCAGTGGATTCCTTAACGGAGATCTCACTGCTTTTCTGATTTTAAAACACTCTCCCTGTACTTACGACGGTTTGTCCGCCAGTCTCTTTTAAAATTCGGTTTAAATCGGTAAGTATGGCACCTACATCCCGCAGGATTGTCAATGACTCGTAGCGTTTTAGAATGAAAAGACAATGAGACTGAATTTCCTGTGCTTCTTTTACAGTTGAGATGAGTTTTAACAAATTTTCGGCGGATGGATCAATGACCGTCATTCCATAATGAGCAATACAGTCTGACGTATGTTCAATGGCCAAATTTAACTGCGTGATTTCTTCAGAGGCGGCATGATCGTCAAGATTAGTGGAAAGATCCCGAATCCCGCGGGCAATGCCGCGAATCTGCAGTGTAATGTGATTCAGATGCTTCATTCCGGTTTCAAGGTGCTCCAGCCGTATGCGCCGCTTCGTAAAGAAAGGGGTGAACCGGAGATTTTGACTGGCGAGAACAACAGCTTCAATGCCTTTCTCGTTCTGCTCTGTCAGTTCTTTGACCTCCTGCTGGATCTCTCGGCGGTGAGAGAGCGTCCTGTCCCAAAGGAGAACAAGATCTTTTAAGGTTATGGATGCCTTATTCGATAACTTTAAGAGCAGCTCTTCTGCAGCAGGTATCGTGTTGGGAGGGACGAGCAGAGCATTTGTCAGTACTGCGATGGCTGAACCGATGATCGTTTCCACAATACGGCTGAGCGCATAACCTTGTCCAAACGCGAGGACAAGAATGGAACTTACAGACACCTGAGAGACCACCTGAGCCGGCATCCGGAAGGCCGTTGTTACTGCCATGCCGACCAATACGACTAGAAGGATAGATCCCGCGTTCAATTTTAGCCAGTGCCCAATCAGCATGCTGATAATGACTCCGCCAATGACCCCGCTTACTCTATAGATCGCCTTTTCCATCGATCCAGCAATAGTGACCTGCATCGTCAGCACAGCTGCCAACGGAGCAAAGAACGGATTGTCATTTTGAGAGAGATGGGAGGAAACCATCCAGCCAAGGGCTGCGGCGATTGCTGTTTTCAATACTTGTAACGTCAGACCGAGACGTAAAAAGACTTCCAATCCTTTTCTCAATGGCGTTATCCTTTCTGCACATAGTCTTGTAAGTTGTTTTTTCCAAAAAGGCTTGAGCTGAAACCTGTTCAGCAGCCTTACCTGTTTACAGTATAACCTTGTTTCTTAGTAATTGATGCAGCTCTATATTCTCTGCAAACGGTTCTTGACTTTTTCCAGAAAAATGAATATATTATTTCTTAATCTAATATAAAAGAAGCGTTGAAAAGGATTAGTAGAATGTAGTGGTTTTTTTTCCTTCAGAAAAAAAACTTCGTCTTTCCAAAGAGAGGAAACTTACAGCTGAAAGGTTTCCGGGAGACAGCATTCGAACCTGCCTTGGAGTTCGGCATCGTTCATAAGATGTCTGCGGAAGGTTCCGTTACCAAAATGAGTGTGCAGAGTGAATTCGTCTGTAAATAAGGGTGGTACCACCAATACCCCGGTCCCTTTTAAAGGATCGGGTTTTTTTGCGTTCTTTTTCACGGTTCTTACAATAGAAAGGAAGAGATAATGATGCGAAAAGAAAAAAAGCAGGTTGAAGAAATTACTGCTATGGAAGAAGATTTTGCACAATGGTACACTGACGTCGTCCGTAAAGCGGATCTCGTCGATTACGCAAGTGTAAGAGGATCCATGATCATCCGTCCATACGGATATGCGATCTGGGAACATATCCAAAAAGAACTCGACCGCCAGATTAAGGAGACCGGTCATGAGAATGTCTATCTTCCATTGTTTATACCAGAGAGCCTCCTTCAAAAAGAGAAAGATCATATCGAAGGATTTGCTCCTGAAGTGGCATGGGTTACACACGGGGGAGAGGAGAAGCTTGCGGAGCGCCTCTGTGTCCGTCCGACTTCTGAAGTGCTTTTCTGCGAGCATTATGCGAACATCATTCATTCATATCGCGACCTTCCAAAGCTGTATAACCAGTGGGGCAATGTTGTTCGCTGGGAGAAAACCACGCGTCCTTTCCTTCGCTCTCTTGAATTTCTTTGGCAGGAAGGCCACACGTGCCATGCGACCGATGAGGAAGCGGGAGAGGAAACCCGAAGGATGCTTGAAGTTTATGCGGATGTATGTGAAGAGTATTTAGCGGTGCCTGTCCTTCGCGGCCGGAAAACAGACAAAGAAAAGTTTGCCGGAGCGAAGTTCACACTGACGATTGAAAGCTTGATGCATGACGGAAAAGCATTGCAGACAGGGACATCCCATCACCTTGGAAGCGGATTTGCTGAAGCATTTGGCATTCAATACACCGACAAGCAAGGGAAACTTCAGCACGTACACCAAACATCCTGGGGAATCACGACTCGCCTGATCGGTGCTTTGATCATGGTGCACGGAGACAATCGAGGGCTTGTTCTTCCACCAAAAATCGCTCCAGTCCAAGTGATGGTCATCCCGATTGCTCAGCATAAGGAAGGGGTGCTCGACAAGGCGTATGAGCTTAAAGACCAGCTGAACAAAACGGTCCGAGCGGGGATTGATGCATCCGATAAGTCACCGGGATGGAAATTCAGCGAGCATGAGATGAAAGGTGTACCGATTCGCATTGAGATTGGCCCGAAGGATATCGAAAACAATCAGGCTGTTGCGGTCCGCAGGGATACAGGAGAAAAAATCTTCCTTTCTCTTGATGAACTGGAAACACGTATTCCGCTTCTGCTGGAAGAAATCCAAAAAGGTCTGCTGCAAAAAGCAAAGGCACACCGCGAAGAGAAAACGAACATCGCCCTCAGCATAGACGAATTCAAAGCGGTGCTGGAATCTAATCCTGGTTTCATTAAAGCCATGTGGTGCGGAGACCGTGAGTGTGAGGATCAAATAAAAGAAGAGACAGGTGCGACTTCCCGCTGTATGCCATTTGAGCAGGAGGTTATTTCGGAAACGTGTGTTTGCTGCGGACAAGAAGCGGAAGAGCTTGTCTATTGGGCAAAAGCTTATTGATCGATTCCTATATAGTTTTAATATAAAACAAAAAGGGAATGTACTGAATTACAGTTAAGAATTTTGCTTCTAGAAACCATGGAAGCACAATAAACTACAGTTATCCATTTAAAAAACTTCACAAAATTTTTTGACTACTCAGGCAACAGGCGTTATAATCATTGAAAAGGAAGTGAGAACAATGAATACTTTAAAAAAGATAGTTGTTCGCGTAATAGGATCTAATCTTCTAGTGCTTTTCGCCATTTTACTTCTTCCGGTGTTCCTGCTGACTGACAATGTCAATGTGTTTCAAGATCTTGTAGACTATATCTTCAAGCCAGATTAATAATTAAACACCACCAACTGTGTGGTGTTTTTTGTTGAGTAAAAGTACATAGTTGAAAAAACAAAGAGTAAGGAGAGAATGCAATGGCAAAAATCATCGTGCTGCTGCTTGCTTTGTTTTCCGGAATGGGGCAAAGCATGCAGGCAGCTGTAAACGGAACGCTTGGAAAGAAGATTGGTTCTATCGAAGGTGCTTTCGTTTCCTTTTTTACGGGAACCGTGATGCTCCTTATTTTTATGCTGATCTGGGGGAACGGCAGTCTCAGTACAGTGTGGAACGTTCCAAAATGGAACCTTATCGGGGGTATACTAGGGGCCATTTATGTATTTATTGTTATCATGGCTGTTCCGAAGATTGGAGTAACAAGTGCCATTACGGCAGTCATCATTGGCCAGCTGATCATGAGTGTTGTCATTGACCATTTTGGATGGTTTGGCAATGAACCTTTTCATTTTACTTATAAAAGGATGATCGGGCTCGTTCTGATGTTTGCCGGCCTCTATTTTGTTTTCTCGGACAAGCATTAAGCACAAATAGTTACTAAATAAAAGCATTGTTTAAAAAAATTTGCTGTGATAAATTTTTAAATAGAGCTACTTTTCAGTTACTTATCCATTGGTAAGAAAGCCGGGGAGCAGCATTTTTTCTGTTCAATCTGAAAGCGTTAACAAAGAGAGAAGTATCGAAAGGGAAAAAGGGGGAGAAACAATGGAATATGGGGTAATAGTGTCCATCGGCATTTATATGGCCGGGATGCTGCTGATCGGCTGGTTTGCTTACCGAAGAACAGCAAACTTGTCTGATTATATGCTTGGAGGCAGAGATTTGGGGCCTGCAGTCACAGCACTGAGTGCGGGGGCATCAGATATGAGCGGCTGGCTGCTCTTGGGTCTGCCGGGAGCAATGTATGTTTCGGGTTTAAGTGCGGGGTGGATCGTTGTTGGTCTGACAGCGGGTGCCTATCTAAACTGGTTATTTGTTGCACCGCGTCTTCGTACGTATACGGAAATAGCAAATAATTCTATAACTATTCCGGATTACTTTGAAAATCGATTCAAGGATACATCCCGAATTCTAAGAATTACATCAGCAATTGTTATTTTGATTTTCTTTACGTTTTATACTTCATCTGGAATGGTTTCAGGCGGCGAACTTTTTAAGACGGCATTCAATCTCGATTACACATGGGGAATTTGGCTGACCGCCAGTGTCGTGGTTCTGTATACGCTGTTTGGCGGTTTTCTTGCCGTCAGCTGGACGGATTTTGTTCAAGGGACGATCATGTTTATTGCGTTAATCCTCGTGCCGGTCGTAACAATCTTTCAACTCGGCGGAACAGGTCCGACTTTTACAGAAATTCAATCCATCGATCCGAAATTGCTCGACGCCTTTAAGGGGACAAGCTTGATCGGAATCGTTTCTCTCTTAGCGTGGGGACTTGGTTATTTTGGACAGCCTCATATCATCGTCCGTTTTATGGCCATTTCTTCTGTCAAGCAGATGAAAAATGCCCGAAGAATCGGAATGGGCTGGATGATTTTCTCCATTGTTGGAGCAATGTTTACAGGTCTGGTTGGTATTGCATATTTCAATCTTAACGGCGGAGGGCTTGGTGAGAAAAAGGCTGAAACCGTATTTATCGTGCTATCGGAAGTGCTGTTTCATCCGCTGATTACGGGATTCCTGCTAGCCGCTATTTTAGCAGCGGTTATGAGTACGATTTCATCACAGCTGCTTGTCACATCGAGTGCTATGACAGAAGACTTTTATAAAGCGTTCTTTAAGCGATCCGCTTCAGACAAAGAACTTGTATTGGTCGGACGCCTTTCTGTATTGGCGATCTCAGTGATCGCTTTAGTTCTTGCTCTTAATCCGAATAAAACCATCCTTAACCTTGTTGGCTATGCGTGGGCAGGATTTGGAGCGGCGTTTGGGCCGGTCGTTCTTCTAAGTTTATACTGGAAAAGAATGACGAAATGGGGAGCCTTTTATGGCATGCTTTCGGGTACACTGACCGTTATTATCTGGGAGCAAATTAAAGCGTTTGAAGCAGTGTACGAGATTATTCCAGGCTTTATCGTTTGCTCCGTCGTTATTGTAGCGGTCAGCATGATGACAGCAAAACCATCTGCTGAGATCGAATCAGAATTTGAAGAAGCACAAAAGATTGCGTAAGACGTATGAAAGGCCGTCCTGTCTGACAGGGCGGCTTTTTTAAATTTCTGGAAAATTCAATCTTGACCGGAACCGCCATTCTGTCATATAGTTATCATCGTTAACAGTTCAATTCTTGAACTAGTTATAGTCTAAGTCGGAAAATGGGTGAATACAATGGATGTTGGGAAATGGCAAAGCATACTTGGCCGGTATGAAGCGGCTTCCTTTACAGTAAATAAAAGGTTCGGTGCCCTGATCAAGGAGCAGCTTCAGGATGTGCTGACGAATGACCAGCACATGACGCTGAGCTATATTAAAAGATTCGGATCCTGCACGACGACTGAGCTGGCAGAGGCGTTTTGTGTACATAAGAGCGCCATTACAGCTATTGTTACGCGGCTGGCAGAGAAAGGATATATCGATCGGATAAGAGACCAAAAGGATAGAAGAATTGTGTACTTGTCTTTGACAGAAGAAGGGTTAAAGGTCTTTCAATGGGCAGATGAGAAAGTTTTTGAGGTGGTTGCTCCTTTTCTTAAGGTGTTCAGTGAAGAAGAGATTGAATCGTTCTTGAACCTGTACGAGAAACTGGCATCTGTACTGAATGAGGAGTAGGGGAGGAGAGAAAGAATGAGAGCGGTGTTAAAAGGAAAGTGGACCATTGCAGCAGTCTGGCTGGCACTTGTCGTTGTGCTGGCGCTGCTCGCACCTAATATGGCAGACCTGGTGAGGGAAAAGGGGCAGATTAATGTTCCAGACGGATATTCGTCGAGCTATGCCCAAAAAATGCTGAATGATTTGGATAAAAAAGAAAAATCGGCGGATGAATCGCAGGTTGCCCTTGTGTTTCATAGCAGTAAAAAACTGACTGAAAACGAAAAAAACGAGGTCAAAAGCGCTGTAGCGAAACTGGAACAGGATAAGAACGACCTTGGGATCAGCGAAGTGTTATCACATTTCAAAGAAAAAGAGCTGAAAGACCAGCTTGCGTCAAAGGATGGAAAGACCATCCTTTCCTTAGTCACGGTAAAAACAGGCGACAAGGAGCCGGCTGACATTTCAAAATCACTCTACAATGAATTAAAAGACGTAAAAGTACCGCATTATTACACAAGCAGCTGGATGATTGACGAGGATGTGGTCGCAAGTTCTCAGGAAGGGCTCAAAAAAACCGAATACATAACGGTCGTCTTCATTCTTGCCGTTCTGTTCGTTGTTTTCCGCTCGTTTATTGCACCGCTAGTCCCGCTTGTTACCGTTGGAATCAGCTATGTTGCGGCACAGTCGATCGTAGCTTTTTTAGTGGATAAATGGAACTTCCCTCTGTCCACGTTTACACAGATCTTTCTTGTCGCGGTATTGTTCGGTATCGGAACAGATTATTGCATCCTGCTTCTCAGCCGCTTTAAAGAAGAGATGGGCCGGAATGAGAGTTTACTGGATGCCATTATCACCACGTACAAAACGGCGGGAAGAACCGTATTTTTCAGCGGACTTGCTGTGATGATCGGCTTTGCAGCCATCGGTTTCTCAACTTTTAAACTCTATCAGTCTGCTGCAGCTGTTGCAATTGGAGTCGCGGTGCTGCTTCTGGCATTATTGACGCTCGTTCCGTTTTTCATGGCGGTGCTCGGCACCAAGCTGTTCTGGCCGTCTAAAGCCGCGATGGAGCATAAACAAAGCAGGATTTGGGGAGCTGCAGGGTCGTTCTCCTTTAAACGCCCACTCGTTACGCTTCTTATCGTAGCCGCCATCGTCACTCCTTTTCTTGCAACTTATGATGGAGATTTGTCCTTTAACTCTTTGGATGAGATCGGCGATAAATATAACTCGGTAAAAGCGTTTAATGTTATCTCTGACAGCTTTGGTCCAGGAGAATCCCTTCCTGCCAAAGTTGTCGTAAAGAATGATGAGCCGATGGACCGCTCGGAGTATTTGGCAACCATTGAGAAAATCAGCCGTGAAGTCGGACAGATTAAAGGTGTGGACCGGGTGCGCAGTGCCACACGGCCGGTCGGCGAGGAGCTGAAAGATCTCCAGGTTGCTAATCAGGCAGATTCTCTGGATAATGGATTAGAAAAAGGCAACAACGGATTGAAAAAAATCAGCGGAGGATTAGCCGAAGCAAGCACGCAGCTTAGCAATTCCCAGCCCAAGATGAAGCAGACGACAGACGGAATCAGTGAGCTGGTGACAGGCACCAACAAACTTAAAACAGGAATCGGTGACCTGTCCGGCGCGCTTTCCCAGATCGAAAAAGGAATGCGTGACGGCTCCAAAGGCGCAGGAGACCTGAAAAAGGGCGTGCAGCAAGCGAAGTCGAGTGCAGACCTGCTATACCAAAGTAATCAGAAGCTTCTTTCCGGCTATAAAGAAATGGAAAGCGGTCTGGGACAGCTGCAAGGCGGCTATGCCAAAACGGCAAAGCAGCTGAGTACCACCTCAAAAAGTCTTACCCAACTAAAGGGAAGCTTCACTCATTTAGAAAAAAAATACACGAGTACAGATAAAAGCAAAGACATTAACAGCGATTCTGATTACCAGGCCATCAAAGGCACGTTTACTCAGCTTCAAGACGGCCTAGGCCAGCTGGCAGCGGGTCTGGACCAGTTGAATGGAAATTTGAATAAGGTAAAAACCAACATGGGGAAAGCCAATGACGGCTTGAGTAAAGTAGTCGGCGGCCAAAAACAGCTGGCTGACGGACTCGGCTCGATTTCAGCGGGGCTTGGCCAGTTAGAAACAGGAATCAATAAGGCTGCAGACGGACAGAAGCAAGTTATCGGAAAGCTGCCAGAAGTACAGGGCGGTTTAGCTAAAATCGCCGGTGGACAGGAGCAGCTGAAGAGCGGTTTTTCACAGATGGACCGCCAGCTTTCAGAGCTTTCTGACGGGCTTGGGCAAAGCGCGGCAGGCATTAAAAAGGTTTCAGGCGGAATCGATTCTGCCAACGATTACCTTCACTCTCTGTCTTCATCACCTGACCCGGAGATGGCGGGCTGGTTCCTGCCTGAAGATGTACTGAACAACAAGGATTTTCAGCAGGTGTTCGATAACTATATGCCGGGTGACCGCAAACTGACAACGCTTGATGTCATTTTTAAAGAAAACCCTTATTCACAGCAAGCGCTCGGACAGGTGGATGAAATCAAGCAAGCGGTTAAGCGTGCAACAGCCGGTACCAACCTTGAGAATGCACAGGTTGGGATCAGCGGAGTAACAAGCATCTACTCTGATCTGAATGATATCTCGGCTTCTGATTATTCGAGAACGGTTGTTTTAATGTTAGTAGGAATTGCGATTATTCTCATCATCATGCTGCGATCCTTTATTATGCCGCTTTATATTATCGCTTCCCTGGTCTTAACGTATTATACAGCGATGGCTTTTACAGAAACCATTTTTGTCAATGTACTGGGTTATTCCGGCATCAACTGGGCGGTACCGTTTTTTGCCTTTGTTATCTTGGTAGCGCTGGGAGTAGATTATAGTATCTTCCTTATGGACCGGTTTAACGAATACAAGTCACTGTCCGTAAAAGAAGCGATGCTTTCCTCCATGAAGAATATGGGGACCGTCATTATCTCAGCGGTTGTCATTCTCGGAGGAACATTCGCGGCGATGTATCCTTCAGGGGTATTGTCGCTGCTGCAAATCGCGACGATTATTTTAAGTGGTCTATTGCTTTATGCGTTTGTCATTTTGCCGCTGTTTGTCCCGGTTATGGTGAGAACGTTCGGAAAAGCAAACTGGTGGCCATTTATGGATTCAAAAAAAGAATAGAAATATTGATTAAAGCAGCGTACGAAATGTGCGCTGCTTTTTTGACGCCAAAAAAAAAAGAGACAAGATACAGATCTTGTCTCCAGAGGGTTAGCAGCAGCCTTTAACGCTACTTTCGCCGAAGCCACCAAGAAAGTGCCCGCCGCCAAAGCACGATGTGCAGCCGATGATGATCAAGAGGATAAACAGGACCACAATGATGGCAAATCCGCGTCCGCCGCCATAACCGCAGCCGCCGAAGCCAGGATAACCGTAGCCATATCCGCCTCCGAATCCGCCTCCGAATCCACCAACACCGCCATATCCGCCTCCGAATCCACCAACTGGGCCATATCCGTAGCCAGGGGAACCATATCCATACCCGTATCCGTAGCCAGGGGCACCACCGCCATACCCGTATCCATAACCAAATCCTTGACGCTGATTTCTAATTCCAGACAATGTGTAGATCTCCTTTCTTCCAACAATTAAAAGTTACTTGCCATATAGAGTATGTAGAAACACGGGAAGGGTTTGGACAATTGTCGTGACAATGGTGGAATTTGTTATATAATTAGGGAACTGTAAGTTTTTTGAAAATTCGGATGAGGTGAGATCATGCTTGAAAAGGTCAACCAAATTCTGCGGCATAGCGGCCTTCCTGCGTTAAAAGATTCTTCGGATTATTACTTTCTGGGTGAGGGTGCCTGGCACGCAGCTTATCGTGCCGTTCTTTCTGAAGGGGATTATGTAATACGGATACCTAAGCCTGTCGCCTATGATCGAATGGTGGAATATCATGAAGAGAGCTTACTGGCTGAATATGATGGGGCAAAGTGGTATTACAGAACAGCCAACAGGGCAGTAAAGGGAATCTGCCCGGAATTCTACCATTATCATGTATCCCGGGAACTGACTTACACGATTGAAAGTTACATGGGAGAAACTCTTAACCTTTCAGCAGCAACAAAACAGCAGATGTATGACTACGGGTTTCAGTTAGGCTCATTTTATAAAAAGATGGACAGTCTTCCTTTAGAGCGCCAAGGCTTTGGGTATTTAAAATGGAATGGAACAGAAGCGTCGGGTGAACTGGAGGAAGACCCTATTCAATATCTGATTCATGAAAAGGCGGAATATCAGCAGGAGCTTGATAATCTGTTGAGATCTGATCTTCCTTTTCGTAAGAATCTCTTAAAACAAAAAGTAGAAGAACTTCTAAATTTAAGACAGATCGAAAAATTCGGGGTTACACTATCCAATCAGGATACGTCGCCAGAGAACCTCATCATAAATGGCCAACGGGCTAAGCTGATTGATCCGGTCCCTATTATCTACAGTGGGGTCAGCCTTGCTGCTAATCATATACATAACTACGAAGTTACTTTTCCTCTTTATAGGAATGCACCAAGGTACAAGAAACATCAGTTCCATTTATATAAAGATCAGCTGTCGGCAAACAGCCAAGGATTCAGAGAGGGATATGCGGAACAATCAGAAGAGATGGGGTTAGCCCTGGAAATTGAGCGGATGCTGAAGCTATTATCAATGGCTCATGTTCATTATCAAAAGACAGCCAGCAATACACTGAGCAGGGAACAGCAGATCCGAATGGGTAATCTGAACGAGGTGAAAGAACGGCTCATGCTGCTCCTTGGACTGCTCGAAAACTTTGAAGTAAGAGATAAAGTAGGCGTACGATGAGTCTTGTGAAGTCATTTGCTGAACAAGTAGACTGGCTGGAGGAATTAAGGACGGTGAAAGAGGAATTGTGGCTTGAGCCTATTTCAAGCGGGAAATGGTCAATAGGTGAAGTGGTTTCTCATTTTAAAGCATGGGACCTGTTCGTGATCCACCATCGTCTTCCTTATTTTCTTGAACATCAAGCCTTCCCGGAGAATGAGGTGGATTCGGAAAGGATGAATCAGGATGCCTCTCGCTATGCCAAATTTGGTGTTTCCAAATCTCAATTGCTTCAGGAAACGATTGAAACAAGGGCCAATCTGGTCCAGCAGCTACAAATGATTCCGGAAGAATGGTGGATTCACCCTTTTTCCTATAAAAAAAAGACACTGACGCTCGCCGCTTATATTAAAGGATTGTCAGAGCATGACAAGCACCATCAGGATAAGATCAGCCTCTATCTGTAAAAGTCAGCCAATCATGCAGGGTAATTGATTGCCATGATGGGGAAAGATGGCGCAGGAGATCGAATTTCCCCGGAAATGATCGAAAGAATCAGGAGGAATGAGAAAACGAAACACCCTGCTTTAGAGAAACAGGGTGCTAAAGGGATAACCTTTTCAATTCTTGCTCGAGCCTTCCTGTCAGGGTAAAGAAAAACATCTTAAAGTCTGCTCGTAATGACCAAAGGGGATGCCCGAATGTAGCCGGCTTGTTGCCTTCGATAAAGAAATGACTATACCACGCAAGCCCATAGGCTGTAACGGGAGCCGCCAGTAAAAACCAGGCATTGACCGAAGCACCAAGTGCCAAGAAGATAAATACAAAGGAGGTTCCAAGAAAATGCCAGGCCCTTGTGCTTTTCTTGGAATGCTGAGTTAAATAGAATACCCAAAATTCATCAAATGTTTTTAGTTTGTTATCCTGTAGAATACCTGGTTGCATAAAAATCAGCCTCCTAATCATCTTTTCTTTATGTACTTCGGTATAGGTTAGGTTTTTCCTTTAATAAGAGCTTCGTCACTTCATCAGGTGACGGAGCTCTTAGCTTTTGATAAACGCAAGGTTAGTATTTTGTCAGACGGGTAAATTAAATAAGACATGCGTAACAGACAAAAAGGAAGGTGCCGAAAAATGTTAAAAACACAAACAGCCGAACGCGTAAATATACTGTATTCACTATTAGGGCAGCAGCTTGAAGAGAAGGAATATAACAAAGATCGTCTGCAAAAAATAACCGAACTTTGCCAGCTGTTAAAGGAAGACGTTGAAGTTGGCGAACAAACTTCTGAAGTTTTTAATGACATTGTGGCCGTTGGGCAGGACGCTCTCGAAACCCAAGGGGATAAAAAAAGTTTCCTTCATTCAAAGGAAAAAGAGTTAAACGAGTATTACGAGCATCTCAAAAAACTGTTGGAGGAGCAGTAATGTTTTAGATGCATTGAACAAGGGTACATGCTTTAATAGAACTTTATTAAAACTTGGAGGGATTACGATGGATCAGAAAAAAGTCATTGGTGTTTTTTCGACAGAAGAAGAAGCCGTATCAGCGATTAATTCTTTACGGGAAAGAGGCTATGATGAAGGGGACATCTCAGTAATCGCCCAGGATAAAGAAGAACGGAGACACATTGAAGACGAAACAGGAACAAAAGCTGGTGAAGGAGCAGCAGCGGGTGCTGCGACCGGCGGTGTGCTAGGCGGTGTAGGAGGCTTGCTCGCAGGTATTGGCGCACTCGCTATTCCTGGGATTGGTCCGATTGTAGCTGCCGGTCCGATCGCAGCTACCCTTGGCGGAGCAGCCATCGGTGCAGGTGCAGGTGGACTTGTGGGTGCATTGGTTGGTATGGGTATTCCTGAAGAGGAAGCAGAAGAATACCGGAACTACGTAGAAAATGGGAAAATTTTAGTTATGGTGGATGCTGATGCTGAGCGCCGGGAGCATGTGTACGACACATTCCGGAACAACAATACGCTGAACTCCCGCTATTATGAAAGACTGCCTGGAGGAGACAGCGGTAGAATCTATTAACAAGTGGCACGCGGTAAGGCAACAGTATAAAAAGTTTAGGTTGGAGCTAAAGCTGGAATGCTTTAGCTTCTTTTTGTTTGTTCATCGGTCTATTTGTCGAAGGATAATAGTTGAAGAGGATGGGAAGTTATGTAAAAATAAAATAAAACGACTAGTCATTTTTATTGGAGGTATAAGATTATGGTTTCCATTAAAAGGTTGAATACACTCGATTTTCAAGAGGCTGCTGATTTATTTAATGAAGGTTTCAAGCATTATTTTACAGATATCACGTTAACTGTCGATTCGCTGATTAAAAAACTGGCCAATGAAGATCTCTCTCCTGAAAAATCAGTGGTCGCCTTTGATCAGGAAAAACCGGTTGGCTTTGTCATCAACGGATTCAGAACTGTAAATGGCCAAAAGATTTCCTGGAATGGCGGAACGGGCATCATACCTGAATACCGGGGCAAGGGTATAGGCAAAGAGATGATAACTGCTTGTATGGATATTTATGAAGAAGAAGGAGTAGAACTGCTGCTTCTTGAAGCGATTTCTGAAAACACAAGAGCCATCAAGTTGTATGAGAGCATGGGTTACAGCATATTTGATGAACTTACTTTCCTCGTAAATAATGAGCCTCTCTCTGAGGGTGCCTTTTACTTTGAAGGTGATTATGACTTGATTCACGGAATTCCGCAGGATGTAAGGGATATTGAATTTTATCAGCATATGACAGCATGGCAGACACAGTATCAGAGCCTTAAAGACAGTGAATCGCTCATTGTAAAATGTGGCCAGGAAACGGTTGGCTATGCTGTGTTTAAACGTACGAAAAATGCGGAAGGAAAGATTGAGGGCATCGCACTTTATCAGTGTGAAGCAAAACCAGGATATGAGAAAGCGTATGATGTTATTCAATTTATGCTTCGTTCCGTTTATAGTCCTGCTGAACCTGCCTGCCGCCGCATGACCGTAAACTTTTCAAAGAGCAATAAGCTGGTTTGTGATGCCCTTTCTAAAGAAGGTTTTACAGTGATGATCGAGCAGGTCCATATGTCCAAAGCGGTACGTACACCGTCCAGCAGCGAAACAGAAACAAAAGCAGTACAATCATAAATAAAGGGTTTCGTAATTTTCATGCAGAAAAAGGTGTGCATACAACCACGAGATCAAAACATTGGGGGAAAGAGCATGCCAAAGGTTTCAGAAGAATACAAAGAAGAGAAGAAGAACAGGATTCTGGAGAGTGCCCTTCGCTGTTTTGGCGAAAAAGGGTACGAAGCGACCATTATAGATGATATTGTGAGAGAATCCAATTTGAGCAAGGGCGCCATCTACAATTACTTTAACAGCAAGGAAGAAATTTATCTTCAGCTCCTTCAGGGGCGAACGAAGGATTTCTTCTCAGAGGTAGAGAGTGAATATCATAAGCGATCAAGTGCAACAGATAAACTGCGTTTTTTATTTGAAAGGTTCCAGAATCAGCCGTTGACTGATGAGCGCAGGAAATCCATGAGGTTATATACGGAATTCTGGCTGTACAGCGCCCGTCAGGAAGATCTAAAGAAACTGATGGAAGAAAGGTACCTGCAATTTACTGGGTTTATAAAAGACATTATTAAAGAAGGACAAGAGACCGGAGAGTTCAACGAACAGGTCGATTCTGAGTTTATTTCTCAAATTTTTTGGGCGCTCAGGGACGGCAACGTTCTTCATTACTCTCTGCTTGGAGAAGAAGAACAGTATAAAAAAACGTGGGAAATGATTGAGGGGTATTTTATTGGCTGCTTAACCACACCAAAGAATCGGGAGTAGAATCCCGATTTTTTTTTGTGGAGAAAAAGAGAATAATTTCCCGGGATATAAAAGATTTTGTCGAATGGAGGCAGGGTCAACCCGCGAGGATAGGCAAGAACGGAGAGCATGTCAAAATACCCCGATATTTCTATATTAATAGCGACTGGTTATGCATTGTAATTTACAAAAATTGGAGTACACTTAAGTTTGGGTTTTTTTTGAAACCTTTTACTTCAAAACAACGACTAAAAAAATAGATAGATAGGGGGGCAACGCAGTGAAAGACTCGTTTGACCGGCTATATGAGGAATACCATCATTCCTTGTTTCAGTTTGTTTTCTACATGGTCAGAAACAGGGAGGCGGCAGAAGATATTGTACAGGAAGTGTATATAAAAGTTCTCAAAGCCTATGAAACATTTGAAGGTAAAAGCTCTGAAAAGACATGGCTTTATTCAATAGCAAGGCATGTCACCATTGACTGGATCCGCAAGCAGAACCGCCGGAAGAAGAAACTCCTGTTTTTTACTTTATCGGAGAACGAGAACCAGCTTGCTGATCTCCACCCCCTGCCGGATGAATTTGTCACCCAGAAGGAATCGGTCAAAGAGTTATATCACGCGTTAAAAAAATGTACGATACAGCAGCAGCAAGTGCTAATCCTCCGCTATATCCAATCGCTCTCCATCGCGGAAACTGCTGCAGTGCTCGGTTGGACAGAAAGCAAAGTGAAAACAACACAACACCGGGCGATCAAGGGACTAAAAGGTCTTTTGGATCAGACGTCAGGCCAGGAGGAGGAACGGAAAGATGGAATCGTCTAAATGGACGGAAGAAGAAATACAAAAGCAGCTTGAAAAGATGCCCCCTGTTAAAGACAAGCGCTCCCGTGAATTAATATTTCACGAGATAGAAGGAAGACTGGAAGAATCCAAGCATAGTAAGAAGATCACAAGAACCTGGATTATGCCGGGGCTCGCTGCCGCCTGCTTGCTGGCCATCATCATGATCCTGGTGCCAGGCACCTTGTTTAAAAAAGAAGTCTCGGCGCCATCATTGCATGAGAATTCCATGGATAACAAAATGGCCGGAAAAGCAAAAGATCAGGTCAAAGAACCCAGTCCGGCGGCCCAGCCGAAGCAGTCAGTGAAAACAGCCCGTTTGGAAGAACAAAAGAAACCTGCGGCTCCTCAGGAACGGGTGAAGCCATCAGGTCCAGCAAAGCCTGAAACAAGTGCTGATACTCCTGTACAGCGAAGGAAGGTTAAGGTTGTTGCACCTCCAACCGTTTCCATTACGGCTGCTGTTGAAAGCGGAAAATACCATCCTCCGATGACAATGAAAGCTCTCAATCAGCAGCTGTCTTCAGGAAAATCGGTGGTGACGGTAGCCTATAGTGACGAACAGGCGCAGTTCGTTGTGCCGGTATCTTTCCTCGTAAATGGGAAGGGAACATACGTGGATAAGGTGGAGAATGTGCTAGGAAGCTTTAACCCAGAGAGAGTGGGGCTTCAGCCGACCTTTCTGAACAAGGCGAAGCTTACTGAAAAAGAGGGATCGGTAGTAGTGGATCTGCCCCCAGGTTCGGTTTCTTCTGCAGAAGAAGCACTGCTTCCAAAAATTTTAAACTATACCTTTGCGTACAACAAGGAATACTCCAACGTGAAATTTATGACAGACGATAAGCCAGGCTATGAATTTTCCAATCTTGGACCAAAAGAGGAAATGGACATTAATAGGAGCATTGGAGGAGCCAGCTATCTCTATACTTCTCCATCAGGTGATGAGTTTCTGGTGGAAAGCAATGCGACGAGCTTTGCAGATTCTGCCGGAAGCCTGCAGGAAGCATTGGAGCAGCTGAGCAAGGGTTATAAGGATCAGAAACTTATGCCGGCGGTTCCCGATGGTATTAAGCTTACAGCGACCAGGTCGGGAACAATGACCGCGATCCGGGTGGATGGAAATGATTTGAAAAATGATGAGGAAACAAGAAAAATGATGGATGCCATCTTAGTGACGGCTAAGAACTATGGAAGCCAGTCTGTTTCGGTGACCAATACTGACCTTGAAGCTGTTGGACCCTATGACCTTGAACAGCCAATTGATCATGTGGCTGTTGTTAATTTTATGAACGTTAAATAATTTTTCCAATATATGTAACCTTTTGATCGGCAAGGCGTCTAATAGGTTGGAACGAGGAAAAGAAAACATGGCTTCTTCTTCCAATCCATTTCAGGGGGTAAATGATGATGAAACGAGTAGTAATGTCACTTGTATCGTTGGGAACGGCTATAGGAATTTTATTGGGAGGAACCCATATTGCCAATGCTTCGCCTTCCTATGATCAGGAGGTAACCGCAACAGCAAAACACTTTGTGGGAACTCCTTATAAATGGGGAGGTACGACACCAAAAGGCTTTGATGCGTCTGGGTATACTCAATATGTTTATAAGCATTCTGCAGTTAACATGAATTTGCCAAGGACTTCTGCTGAGCAGTATAAAACAGGTACAGCAGTAAAAAAAGAAAATTTAAAACAGGGAGACATTGTTTTCTTTAAAACAGATGGCAAAAAAGTATCCTTTTCAGGCATATACCTTGGAAACAGTAAATTTGCAGGGGTAACCTCCAAAGGAGTAAGGATCCAGTCTCTTAAAACAAAGTACTGGAAAGCCGCTTATGCAGGAGCTAAACGGGTATTAAAATAAAACGGATAAATAATCAGGCTGAAAAACAGTCCTGATTATTTTTTTGTTTAGTACCTTGCAATGTACAGTAGTGGATGATACTCTATAGTTAGTAAAGTAAGTAATTGGAAAATAAGCCAATTATCTTCCATGGATAGAAAACAGAAAAAGATGGAGACAGATTGGAAGGCGGCGGGAAACAAATGAATGCCCAGTTTAAAAAAGGAATATTAGAGTTATGTGTTTTAGTGCTTACTGCCAAAAGCGACAAATATGGATATGAACTCGTACAGATGATCTCTGAGAAATTTCATATTGCCGAAGGAACGGTCTATCCCCTTCTTAGGAGACTGACGAAAGAAGGTTACTTTTCCACCTATTTAAAGGAATCTTCAGGCGGTCCTCCACGTAAATATTACACGCTGACAGTAGAAGGAAACCGTTATATGGAGTCCTTGGTAGGCGAATGGAAGATGTTTTATGAAGGGGTTAATCAAATTATTGAGGAGGGGTTAGCGGATGGTGCAAAATGAATTTTTGTCACAGCTGAAGGATCAATTGAAGGAATTGCCTGAAGCAGACCGCCAGGACATTTTATATGACTATGAGGAGCATTTCAGGTTGGGCTTGGAAGAAGGAAAAACAGAAGAGGAAATCGCAGTTTCACTCGGCCAGCCAAAAGCGATTGCGAAAGAAGTGAGAGCAGAATTTCGTGTGAAGGAAGCAAAATCTAAGCCATCGTTTGAATCCGTAGTAAAAGCGGTTCTATCTACCGTCAGTCTTGGTTTCTTTAATCTTATCTTTATATTGGGGCCGTTCTTTGCGGTTGTGGGTGTACTTCTTTCCATTTATGCCATATCCATCGGACTGCTGCTGTCCCCAATCGCCGTCTTATTTGGATGGGAGCAACTAGGAAGTTCTGCGAATTGGCTGATGGGGTTGTTCTCCATCGTCGCCTTGCTTAGTGCAGGGGTTTTGTTAGGAGTAGCATCCATTGTCCTGACACGATGGTTTGTGAAAGTTCTTATTAAGTATCTGCAATTCAATGTCAATAT
Organism: Fictibacillus sp. B-59209; assembly: GCF_036216745.1. NCBI lineage: Bacteria > Bacillati > Bacillota > Bacilli > Caryophanales > Fictibacillaceae > Fictibacillus > Fictibacillus sp. B-59209. The sequence continues at coordinate 35,989 of NZ_JARMMC010000012.1, forward strand.
TATTAAGGGGCGGTAGGGATGAAATCAGTGTTGAAAAAAATTACGGTCATTGCAGCAATCGGTTTGGCAGCTGGGTTGATTGGAACCTACAGCATTTATGCTTCAACCAGCCATTCTGTTTTCTCTTCCTTCAACAAAAGCAAAGAAACCGTGCTTTATACTGAAAAAACCTTCAGCAGCGATTCACTTAAATCGGTAAAGCTCACCTCAGATACGGCTGATATTACCGTGAAGAAATCTAACAGACCGGAAACCAGAGTGGTTCTTGAAGGCCAAAAGGGCGACAAGAAAGACTACAGCATTCAGGCTGAGCAGAATGGCGGCGTGCTGGATGTAGAGGTTATCGGGAAAAATAAGTTCTTTAACATGGGTTTTCACTGGAGTCCAAAGCTGACGGTGTATGTGCCTGATAAAAATTATGGCCATTTTAATATTTCAACTGACACAGGAGATGTAAGTATTAAAGATTTGAAGTCCGATAGGGCAAACATCGAGACGGATACAGGTGACATTGATGCTTCAGGAAAATTTACAGTAAGCAAGCTGAATGCAGAGAGCGACACCGGAGATTTGTCGTTCAATGACTATCGTGGAACATCTATAGATCTATCAACTGACACAGGTGATATACAAGCTGGCCGCATTTCAAAGAATGCGAAGGTGATGATCAAGACCTCTACCGGAGATATTCAAGACCTTTCGATGGAAAGTGCCAGCAAGGATGTTCACATTGAATCGGATACAGGAAATGTTGAACTGCAAATGGATCAGTCTCCATCTGATTTTAAGCTGCGTGCATCCTCTGACACTGGCGATGTTGAAGTTTCCCCGGACTGGAAAGTGAACTATGAAGAAAAAAGCGATCACGAGGCTAAAGGAAAAGCGGGTCAGGGAGGATTCAGCGTTTCTGTAAAAACGGATACAGGGGATATTTACCTAAAGTAACATAAAAAAGGGGCTGTCCTGAAAGTCGAAAATTGACCTTCAGCAGCTCCTTTTGGCTTGAAAATCTTCAATGAAAAGTTGATTGAAGTGGAAGGTGCGAGACTCCTGCGGGACTAGCGTGACAGGTGAGACTCCCGCAGGCGCTAGCGCCAAGAGGCTCACCGCACGCCCCGCGGAAAGCGAGCACCCTGGAACGGAAATCAACAGCTTACAGACTTCTTGGACAGCCCCTTTTAGTGCTAGATTGCTTTATTCATGTTCACTTTCTTGGAACGAGTACTTTCTTTTTTTCGCGCAAGACCGAGGTAAATGCCTGCCACGATCAGGAGAAGGGCAAGCGAGTGGTACCAGTGAATCTTTTCATTCAAAAAGAGTGAAGCGAAAAATAGGGAGCTGATCGGCATGACGTTTAAGAACAGGGTGGTTTTACTTGGACCAATTTCTGAGATGGCCATGTTCCACCATGATGTACATAGAGCCGTTGCGATACATCCTGAGAAGGCCATGACACCAAATGAGAACCAGTGAACGTGATAGACGGCAGGCTGAACAGGATGAACGGCCCACATGATCATCAGCAGCACGGCACCAAACAAATGGCTGAATGCTGTAACCTGATAAACACTGGCTTGTTTGACCGCCTGTTTGATCAGCAAGCCTCCCGCCACGTAGGCGAGCATGGATAGGAATACGAATAGGTTTCCTTTTATCGCATCTGTACCTGTTGCCCCTGGATGGCCAACGACAAGAATGACGCCAATAAACCCCATACCGATCCCGATGAACCGCTTGAGTTCGAACTTATCACCGAGAAATAGCATAGCAAGAAGAGCGGTTGTAAGAGGATTAAGCCCCAAAATGAGCGACCCGGCAGAGCCAGTCGTATAGCGCAGGCCCTGGGAGATTAATAGCTGATGCAAAAAGATCGACGTAAACCCTACAAGGAAAATGAGGAACCAGGCAGATTTAGAAAGCTGTTTAATCCCGAGTTTCCACTTCCCGTATGTAAAGAGCATAAGACCCAAAGCTGCCATGGAGATCCTCCAGGCAGAAAGCTGTACCACAGGGAAAATACCCGACAGATACTTGATCATAATGACATTTAATCCCCAAATAACCGTAACTAGACTTAATAAAACAAGCAACAGATAATATCGTTTTTTCTCCATAGTCAAATCCCTCTGTGTTGGTTAGTGAGCTGCTAACCGAATATAAACCCATTTCAAATATTTGTCTATAACCTGGGAGATGATCGAAGAAAATATTTTTTGGGAATACTGTTAGTAGAATTGAGGTGAACGGTATGACCATTATCCGTCTCGGGTATGTGGCGATGAGCATGGAGCTTCAAAATTCCTCTCCGTCGCAAACGATGACTTATGCCCGTTTTTCGCAGATTGAGGACAGGGCAGCAGCGTTAAGAAAACTGGAGCGGATTGCAAACTCCAACCTGAAAAACACGCTAAGGCTACTTATGCACAATGCAGCCAATGATATCCAATTTTACCGGATGACATCAAGGCTTATTCCACTGGCCAACCATAAAGAACTGCTGGATTGGAAGTACATGCTTCCACTAAAAGAGTCGCTGCAAGCAATCGGATCTTTTGCAAAAAAACATCAGATGAGACTGGACTTCCATCCGGATCATTTTGTACTGATCAATTCGACCAAAGATGAGATACTTAAGAATTCCATACAAACGCTGAACCTTCATTATAAGATCTTAAGAGGGATGGAGATTGATCCTGTCCACCGATGTGTCATGCATGTTGGAGGCAATTACAAAGAAACCGATGTCGCACTTGAACGTTTCATACATAACTGGATGTATGTTCCGCATCATATTCAGCAAATGATGATGCTTGAAAATGATGATTCCTCATTTACGATGGATGATACCCTTTATCTGTGTGAGAAGCTGGGTATACCGCTCGTTTTTGACTACCATCATCACTTGGCTCATCATCAGAACATCCATTGGGAAGAGAACTGGGATCGTGTCGTTCAGTCATGGGAATATTCGCCCCTTCCGCTGAAGATTCATATTTCAAGTCCGAAAAGCGAGAAAGAATACCGGCATCATGCTGATTTTGTGGATCCTGAAATGTTCTTCCGTTTCCTTCAGGGCATAAAAGGAAGCGTGGGGCAGGTCGATTGCATGATTGAAGCCAAGCGAAAGGATGACGCGCTGTTTCAGCTGATGGAGGACATAAAGAAAAGAAACGATATAGAGATCATAAACGGAGCTTCTTTTTATTTAAAATAACCAGCCAAAAACCTCTTGCTGCAAGGGGTTTTTTTCATTTGTCGAAAATTATCGGGCGAAAGACATTGACGTTTGAAATTTCATACAATTATAATAAAGATACTTATTAAACAAAAATGTATAAAAAGTATAAAAAATAAGGAGGAATAAAAAATGAAGAAAGTAGTGATGATTACCGGAGCCTCAAGAGGATTAGGAAAGGCACTCGCTCTTTACTTTGCAAAGGAAGGATTTAACCTAGCGATCTGTGCCCGAACAGAAGGTGAACTGCTCAACGTAAAGGAGGAAACAGAAGCATATGGTGCTGACGTTCTGGCGGTAACGGCGGATGCCTCCCGGGCGAGAGATGTGGAACGTTTCGTTGCGCTGACAGAAGACTATTTCGGACATATTGATGTACTCATTAACAATGCCTCCATGCTCGGACCAAGCCCGATGCCTTATTTGCTGGATTATCCGGAAGAGGATTTTGCTGAGGTGATCCGCGTCAATTCCATCGGACCGTTCCTGGTGACACGCAGAGTCCTGCCGGCCATGCTGCAGCGGAACAAAGGAAGCATCATCAATGTAACGTCCGAGGCTGGAAACGTAGGATACGCAGGCTGGGGAGCATATGGAATTTCGAAGTTTGCACTTGAAGGGCTGACTGAAACGTGGGCAGACGAAGTGGCAGAGACTGGTGTAAGGGTGAACATGGTGGACCCTGGGGAAATGGATACCGAAATGCATGCCCTTGCTGTACCGGATTGTGATTATGAACTGGCTGATCCGAATGATCTTGTTCATGTCTTCGGATACCTTGCTTCCGAAGATTCTTCTGTAGAGAACGGTAAACGGTTCAGTGCGCAGGAATTTACGATGGAAGGGAGAGAAAGCTGATGAGTGCAGAAGCCATTTCCTTTTTCCTTCCAGAAGAGTTAAATGCCAGCATGCCTCCTGAACGGAGAGGATTGCGCAGAGATTATGTAAAAATGATGGTCATAGACAGAGTAAACGGCCATACTTCTCATACGCGGTTTTATCAGCTGGACCACTTTTTGAAAGCGGGAGATGTTCTCGTGTTGAACGCAAGCAGAACGATTCCTGCGGTGCTGCAGGGACAGCTTGAGGATGGAACCGTGGTAGAAGTCAGGCTGGCTCACCGGAAAAGTGAAGGGATCTGGGAGGCCTTGATCCTTTCCAATACCGTGAAAGCAGGGGACAAAATCATGTTTTCCCCACTCTTAACCGCTTCTATCTTAACAACGGAAACAGCCAATCCATTTGCTGTACTTGAGTTTAATCTCTGCTGCTCGGCACTGTATGATCAAATCTATCAGATCGGACAGCCGGTACGTTATGAATATATTAAGACACCGTGGGAACTTGATTACTATCAGACTGTTTTTGCGACCTCTCCAGGCTCTGTTGAAATGCCGTCAGCCGGGCGGGCATTTAGCTGGGAACTGCTTTTCCGCCTTCAGAAAAAAGGAGTAAAGATTGCCTATATCCAGCTGCATACGGGCTTAAGTTATTTAATGGATGATAAATGGCATGTAGAGCCGCGCGAAAATATGGAAGAATACACGATACCTGAAGAAACTGTGCAGGCGGTTCACCAAGCGAAGAAGAACGGCAATAAAGTGATTGCGGTTGGAACGACAGTCGTCCGTGCCCTTGAGTCAGGCGCCGATCACGATGGCCGCTTAAAGGCGGCTAGCGGGTGGACGAATTTATATATTACCGCCGAAACCAAACTTCAAATCGCAGACGGATTGATCACAGGTCTGCATGAGCCCGAAGCAAGCCACCTCGATCTGCTGTCAGCTTTTGTTTCTCCAGAACTTTTAAAAGTATCATACGAAGAGGCGATCACCCAAAAGTACTTTTGGCATGAGTTCGGTGACATGAACCTGATCCTATAAGGATGGAAAACATGAGGGTCCATCATTACGGGATTGCAGTGAAAGACTTGGATGCGGCAGCGGAATTTTATATAAAAGCATTAAACATGAAGGAACTGTTTCGTACCCGCTGGATGGGGGAGGAACTCTTGTTCTTAGAGAGCGGAAGCATGAAGATCGAACTGATTGCACAAACGGGTACGGTAGGTGAAGCAGTCCATGTTGCTTATCAAACGGACGATTTAGAATATTTGGCTGGCAGACTTCAGCAGGAAGGAATTGTTCCGTCAGAAGGACCATATGTTTTGGAAAACGGCTGGCGTACTGTCTTTTATGAAGGGCCATCAGGTGAAATGATAGAGTTTGTGGAAGAACAATAGGTGGAGAATGGCTGGAGGTCAAGGTACCTCTGGCTTTTTTAATGAGTATTTCCTGGCATTATAAAAGATTATCAAGTAACACTTTTAAATGACTTTGTAAATTTTTTCAAAAGTGTTTTGGCGTTCGCTGTTTTTGCTACAATAAAAGACAGCGGGCTAAAATACCCGAGGTAAAGCTCTTGATCCGATAGAGAAATCTTCGTAATTAGCGAAATACGCGCGGCTTAAGCTGGTTTACGCGCCAATCTGCCCGGAATACGCGCCGATTCTCGCAAAATACGCGCCAAACCGTATTCTTGACAGCCCGGAGCGGGACAGCCGATAATTTACGTGACCGCAGAGATATACATACGGTACAATAAAAAGAGAAAATGGGTGACTAGTTCACCTGACCAAGAAAGGTGTGAACATTATGGAGCAAAAAGCTAAAAAAGGGAATGAACTCTTCAGCTGGATCAAGTCTATCGTATTTGCTCTCGTCCTTGTATATATTATTAAAACCTTTTTCTTCGCACCATACATGGTAGAAGGAGCATCCATGTCTCCAACCTTGCATAACCATGATAAATTATATGTAAATAAAATTATCTATTCGGTATCTGAACCGAAAATTGGGGATATCGTGATTATCAAAGGCACGGACAAACGGTATGTTAAACGTGTAATTGGAGTGGAAGGTGACACCATCCAAGTTCACAGTGACAAGCTTTTGGTAAACGGCAAGCCGATAAAAGAACCCTATTTATCTAAAAACAAAAAGCAGGCGCGAAGCCTCGGTGTTTATTTAACAGAAGACTTCGGGCCGATTAAAATTCCTAAAGGAAAAATCTTCGTAATGGGTGACAACCGATTGAACAGTATGGATTCAAGAAACGGCCTGGGCCTCATTAACATCAGCTCAGTGGAAGGCCGCTCCGAAGTGGTCATCTATCCGTTCAAAGACATCCGACAAACAAAGTAAGCTAAAAAACCTGACCACACTGGCCAGGTTTTTATTTTAGAGATGCTATGTAGAAGTGCCAGGCACCGATTTTACACAAGTATGTAATTGGCGGTGCCTGGCACCAAGGAGGTTAAAGAAATGGAAGAGACAGTGAGATGCAAGTGGAGCCGTGACAGTGAACTGCTGACGGCATATCACGATGAGGAGTGGGGGAAACAGGTTAAAGACGACACTAAATTATTTGAGTGTCTAGCTTTAGAGATGTTCCAGGCGGGCCTCAGCTGGAGGACGATCCTGCACAAACGTGAGAATTTCAGAGAAGCATTCTGTCAGTTTGATATCAAAGAGGTAATGAATTTCACTGAGGATGATATTGTACGGCTGTTAAGTAATGAAGGTATTGTCAGGCACCGAAGAAAGATTGAAGCAACCATTGAGAATGCGAGAAGATGTGATGTACTGATTAATGAGCAGGGGAGCCTTATTACTTTTTTTGAGCAGCTGCCAGCAGATCATCTGGAGAAGCAAAAGGCCATCAAGCAGACATTCAAACATATTGGACTGACAACTGCGGAAAGCTTTTTAATGGCAACGGGAATGATGCAGCCGCAGCATGAGGAAGGCTGCCATCTCCATTCACAGGCGATAAAGGAAAAGGCCAGATAACAGAACCACCTCCACTTACATACTGTAAGAGTGGAGGTGGCTCAATTGGCATATGAAATTTTAATATCGGTTGGCCGCAAGAGACTTGTTTTAATGCAAAATGGAAGGACAATCAAGCGATATCCTATAGCAGTGGGTAAAATGCTGACCCCGACCCCAGTGGGTACGTATCGGATTATTAATAAACAGCCTAATCCAGGCGGCCCGTTTGGAGCCATGTGGATGGGCCTCTCAGCGCCCCACTATGGGATTCATGGAACCAACAACCCGTCATCCATCGGAAAAAGGGTATCAAAAGGATGCATCAGAATGTTTAACAGAGATGTGCTCGAATTGTCCAGAATTCTTCCGGTTGGTACGAAAGTTTATATTGGGAGATGAAAAAAGAGCCTAAGCGGCTCAAAATATATACTCAGCAACTGCTAGAACCCAAGTCAGGTAACTCATCAAAAGCTACAAGTTTAGGGCTTGTTTTAGGAAGTTCATCAAAGGCAGTAAGCTTAAAGGTTTTAGGAAGTTCATCAAAGGCAGTAAGCTTCACGATTGTTTTAGGAAGCTCATCAAATGCGCTGTTTTTAAAAATAGGGAAAGCTAAAGCCAACATAAATGTTAGTATCAAAAAACCAGTAATAACTCTTTTCATGAAAAATTCCTCCATTAAAATATCTTTTTTCTACTATTATTTGATATTCTATAGAACAAACTTGCCTTTTTATATTGGCTTTGATCAAAATATGAATCAGCAAGCAGTTCAGAATAAAGCGAAACATATTCCCACATATTTCTTTTTTCAAAATGAGGTATAGCTTCTTTACTAACAAATGTTTCAAACTCTGACCAGGTATATTCCGAACCTTCAACTCTATAATTTAATATTTGCAAATGGTAATAAAAATCACTAGTCGTATTATTACCCAAGTTATCAAAGCTTTTTTTTATCCACTGTCGGGCCTGTTCAAAATCCTGAAGTTCAAAAAATTCTTGAGCCAGCATATAACTGGTTCCAGCTATACGTTCAGGGTCCCCATCTTTCTCTTTATAAAAAAGACTTTTTTTAAAAAATTCTACAGCTTTAAGATGTTCTTTTTTACAAGAAAAAACATAGCCGAGGTTATGATAAATAACACCTGAGGTGAAATTATCATGAAACGATCTAGAATATTTTAAAGCTTGATTAAGGTGATATTCTGCTTGATCGTAATTTTGAACTCTTCTGTAGCTAATAGCTAGCAATATTTGACAATCCGCACTTCTACTATAATTATATTCTTTATCAAAAATTCCTATCGCTTTAAAGGCATAAGAATTGACTGCGCTTATACGCATCAAGTAACCATAGGCAAGAGCGGTTAAATAGTATAATACTGCAACATCACTCTCGTTAATATTACTGTTTGTTGTATTGTAAATGTCCTCAGCTTTTTTGAAAAATTGTATTGAAAGTTTATGATTATTTTGATTAATATTAAGGCTGCCCGAAACAATATTAAAATAGAATATAAGTTCAGGCGTAAGTTGCTCTTTTAGATTATTAACTTTTAATAAAAGATTGCTGGCTGCATTTATGTTTGGGTTAGCCGTAACAATATAATACCTCGCCAAAAACAACTCATATCTTAAAATAAGCTCAGGCTCATTTACGATTTGCATTTTTTCCTGAACTTTCTCAAAAAAATCATCCGCTTCCTCAAACCGACGATTCACCATCAGCATATTCCACTCATTGAGCAGTTCGAGGATCTCGTTGCTGTCGACTTCCTCGGGCGAAATACCTAAACGTTCACATAGGAGATTAATGACTTCCTCGCTGGACTTCGCATCCCCTTTCTCAATCTTACTCAAGTAGGAAACAGAACAGATTCCCTGAGCCAGTTCTTCCTGGGTTAGGCCTTTGGTTTTTCTATAATATCTTATTCTTTGACCGACCATAAAATCCCCCTTTCCGAACTTGGGAAAATTGTCATGCTAACCCCCTACTCATCACGTACCAATACTACTACTTTTCCCAATACATACCTACAGAATAGTCTGTTAAGATAAATATAACAGAAAATAATCAGTTTTTGCTAGAATTACATAATTAAAATAATTTCAAAGATTTGTCCGGATGGTAAGAAAGTTATAACCGGCCATAAAGAAATGGAGGAGAACATAATGGCGAAAATGTATACATTATCAGCGCAAGAATCAGACATCCAGGAGCTGCTATATGTCTCAAATGATCCAGGTTCAGCCGGAAAGCCTTCAGCCAGCGAACTTGATGACTCTACTCCATATACTGATGTGTTCATGGATAATAAAAAAAATTACTGGTTTGCCAAAGCCCAGGATACAAAAAACAAACGGCACACCATCTATATCTTTGACCATGAAAATGGCAGGCTCATCTCACATAAAGTCAACGGCCGACCGAATTTTTATGAGTTTGATGACAGTGTTGTCATCGCTTGTGAAGGTGATGGGTCTAAAGGCTCGCTTCTTATTTTCTCAAAGGAACAGCCGAAGCTTATAAAAGAATGGAAAGTGAACGGTTACCTGTGGGAAGTCGAGAAGAACCAAGGAGCCATTTATGTTTCCTGTTATATTGTAGAGGAAGATCAAGCTGTCCTCTACGTCATTAAAGACAATAAGAAAAAAAGAGTGAACCTGGGAAAGAATATGGCACCTACCGATATCCTTTGCATTAAGGATGAGGTTTACATTTCAGCGGCTCCCATTCTAAACGGCGATCCAAAGAAAATCATTGTCTTGAACAGTAAAGAGAAAGTGGTAAGAGAATATCCGCTGAGTATATCGCCGAGAACACTCTATCATGTAGAGGATGAGATCATGGTGTATGAATTGGATCTTGCCACAGGGAAAACGGAAAAGATTGTGTATGTTAATCTGCATACCGGTGAACAGTTCACACATGCAATTCCAAACTCGCAAGTGGTGGAATGTACGAGCCGCTCGCTTTCTCTCTTGCAGCAAGACAGCAAAACCTTGTTTACTTGGGACCATACGAATCGTAAAATCGTTGAAAGCCGAAAGATTTCTTAAATCAAATACACATAATGTTCAATCCTGCGGTGGTGATACTGCAGGATTTTTTCTTATTCGGAAGAAGAGGTTATCTAATGAATGAACATGCTTTGGAAAGGAGGGAGATACGTGAAAGAAAGAGAATGGATCCCAGGAATCAACCATATTGAATTCTGGGTGAACTCGATGGAAGAATCTCTGAAATTTTATGAAACGCTGTTTGCTTTGATTGGGTGGAAAGAGATCGGGAAAGGCATGTTCAGTTCTGGACATATCGAGGTCTATTTAAAGGAGGCCGACGTTCCGCGGACTGATTCTGCAGGGCCAAGGCACATTTGCTTTCAGGCAGTCTCACGCGATGTGGTTGATCGTGTCGGCAGCTATCTGCAGGAAGCCGGTGCAGAGATGATCAGGGGCCCTGTTGAAGTACCCCGCTATTCAAAGGGATATTATACGGTAGACTTCAGAGATCCTGACGGATATGTGCTGGAAGTTGCACATACTCCTCACATGAAGTTCTAATAAAGGAGAAATGATAAAGGATGGACGCAGTCTGGTATGGAGCGGCGGGAATTTGCAGAAACGAAGAAAACAAAATCGTCATGGTGCTGCAGGGTCAGATGGGGGAAGAAAAGAGATGGAGCGTTCCATCAGGGCAGGTTGAACCCGGGGAAACGTTTCAAGAATGCTGTGCACGGGAATTTTGGGAGGAAACAGGTTATCGGGTAAAAGTGGGCAGCCGTCTTTTCATTAAAAAGGGCAAAACATATGGCATTGAAGTTGAGGTACATTACTTTGAGGCAACTATTCTTTCGGGTGTTCCGGCTATACAGGACCCCGACCAGCTGATCCATGAAATCTCCTGGAAATCGGCAGAAGAAATTGGCCGGTTAATTCTCTCTTTTCCGGAAGACCGGCCTGTTTTAATTGAAATGGCTGAACCGGTCTCTGTTTAGAAAAAATGTTAGGGGAGGAGAAAAATGAGCAGATCTATTCGAAAGGGCACGGCTGCTGATTTTCAAAATATGAAAGAATTAGTAGGAAATCCGGATAATTTAATGGATGAATGGTCAAAAGAACAATGGGTCTCCGCGTTGGAACGTGAAGATGTCGGGGTGTTTGCTGCGGAAGAAGAGGGAGTTCTCCATGGTTATGCGGTTGTCCGGCTCAACAAGAAAGATCCCGTTTCCTTAACTGAAAAGCCGAGGGCTCTCATCACCCATTTATGTACCATGTCCGGGGAGGGCCAGTTGCGCCAAATGCTTGTGCAGCACTGTTTGGCCTGGGCGAGGAAAAAAGGAGCCGGAGATTTTGAGATGTAGCAGCGGTCAGGAAAGGAAGAGATCTTGTGAACCATCAATTTTTAGCGAAGTGGAAATGGTATGAAATAGAGTCAGCAGGACAAAAGGCACAATACCTCAAGAACATGGTTCACGAGCTGCCGGATAGTTCTCACTGGATCAACAATATAAAAGAAGAAACAAGCAATTATTTACGAATAGAGCACGACGGCAATCCCGTCCTGAACGGCTGCCTTATCTATGAAAAAGATGATCTGGGAGAAGATGAATATAACAATGATTTTTTTCATTTCTACGTAACAAAAAATTATTTTGTTACAGTAGGGCTGGATGTTTCGAAGCTGATCCGGACAGAGAAAAAAGGCATGCTTGAACAGATGCATCGATGCGAAACAGCGGCAGAAGGCTTTTTTATCCTGCTTGGCGAAGTGCTGAACAACTATCTCGACGGAATCGATGAGTTCGAGCACAGGCTGAAAACCCTTCAGCATGATATGAAGAAAAATAATAATCAAAACCTGCTGGAACGCATTTATGATCTGCGCCAGGAATTATTAATTTGGACAGACCTGACCATACCAGTTGAGGAAATTAAGCTGGCAGCGGAAGAAGCATTTTTAGATGACATTACAGAAACGAGAGAATACAGGAGGACGTGCGTCAGGATCGAACGTACACTGAATCTGATCAGCCATTACAAACAAGATATAGATACAATGATCAACCTTGAAGAAGTTCTTTCTTCACATCGAGGAAACGAAATTATGAAGACACTCACGGTTATGACCGTTATCTTCACTCCGGGTATGATGCTCGGCTCAATCTGGGGTATGAATTTCAAGAACATGCCCGAGCTCGATTGGAAAACGGGTTATGCTTGGGCACTCGGTCTCATCGGTTTATCTATTATCAGTATCTACATATGGCTCAGGATGAAAGGGTGGACAGGAGACCTTTTAAAAAGCCGCAGAAAAAAACACCCGTTTAAATAAATACACACTCCCATAAAAATAAATATAAACATTTGCCGCAAAAATCCGATAGAAAAAAAGATTTGACTACTTTTGTCGAATCCAAAACTATTGGAAAAAAATTTAAATTAAAAACCAACCAACTTACCATTAATAGTAGGATATTTCGTTCGAAATGTTATAGGGAGTATGTAGACGGGAGTTGTCAGCGGCGAATGAAGAAAATTTTTCAAACCATCATGTCCTTATGTTTATTATCTGGAATTCTGGCACCAACGGTACCGGCGCACGCCAGCACAAGCGAAGCACCGAAAGTAAAAAGCCAGAGTGCCATCCTGATTGATCAGAAAACCGGGAACGTTCTTTATAATAAAAAGGGCAGCAAGAAGATGTATCCTGCAAGTATCACTAAAATTGTAACGGCAATCCTTGCCATCGAGTCCGGTAAAATGGATGAAATGGTAACCATTAGTAAAAATGCGACCCTGACAGATGGAACAAGGGTCTATTTATCTGAGGGAGAACAGCTTCCTTTAAAGAAGCTTGTAGAGGGAATGATCGTGAACTCCGGAAATGACGCAGCTGTAGCAATTGCGGAATATCTTGCAGGAGATGTGCCTTCATTTGCCGATAAAATGAATGAATTTGCGAAAAAGGCAGGAGCCACGCATACCCATTTTGTGACGCCGAACGGATTATTTAATCCTGATCATTATACAACAGCAGAAGATATGGCCAAGATCACTCAAGTCGCCATGAAAAATAAGGAGTTCCAAAGAATTGTGAGTATAAAAGATCTCCCTTGGCACGTAAAGGGCTGGAATACAACCCTTGTGAATCATCATCGTCTGCTATGGGACTACCCGGGCACGACAGGGGTCAAAAACGGCTATGTCAGTCAGGCGAAACACACGCTTGTCACCTCGGTGTCCAGAAATGGAATGGATTTTATTGCGGTGGTCTTAAAAGCTCCGACGGCTAAGGCGTCTTACAGAGATACCATTTCACTTTTCGAATACGGGTTTAACCATTTTCAGAGGCAGAAACTTTCCAAAGGAACCATGATTGAGGATTCTGCCGGAAAAGAACATGCCTTGAAAAGGGACCTTGAATTTACACTCCCTATGGGGGAGAATTATACAAAGAATGTTTCTTCAAACGGGGAATTAACGGTGCAGGACAGCAAAGGAAATGAGCTGGCCGCAGTTCAGCTGTTTCATCCAAGCCCCAAAAAAGCAGCCAGCAAAATGGCTTCAAGCACGGCAGAAAAGGTAAAAGAAATAACGCCGCTGCAGTTAACCACAAGGACGGCAGTCTTCTTCTACAGCCTGTTTCTACTGCTTGTCTCCTGCATGGTGATCGTCCGCATGAAAAAGAAAAAGAGAAAAGAACAGCGGATGAAAAGGCTGGAGAAGAACTATACGTTTATTAAATAACACCTTCTTTGGAGGGTGTTTTCTTCTGAAATCATCATAAATTCGGCAGTTGAATCGAAAGAAATATAGTAGAAGTATAAATAAGGGTGCTGATAGGTGGGTTTTTATGGATATTAATACGAAAATCAGGATACTTGTAGTGACGGTGTTTATTTTAATGATGATGACCGCGATCATGTCGCTGACCAATTAAAAAAGTGTATTTATACGTAAAGAGAGGATCTCCTCTCTTTTTTTATGCCGCAGTACTCACATAGTTTCCCCTTAATATCCAACTAATGGAAATTACTAAATGAAGCTGCAGTGTTTTGTTATACTTCAGGAGCTTGCAGCAATCGTTCCTACTGTCAGACAAATACGCTGAAAAGCGCGTATAAGCATGACCTGGATACGATGCTGTTCGATTTTACCGGTGCAGGCTCTATTACACGTGAAGGGCTGCAGCAGATGGAAAGCTTGTTCACTGCCTTATCCTATATTGGGCGGGATTGAAGCAGTCATCGTCGGAGTAAAGCCTGAACATGCGAAACAAATGAACGCGCTGAATGCAGATGAGGAATTCTCCTTTTTATCGACGCTGCAGGAGGCCATGAAAAAGCACCTATAAAAAGGGGCTGTCCAGANNCCGCCGGTGCTTGCACCAAGAGGCTCACCGCACGCCCCGCGGAAAGCGAGCAGCCTGGAACGGAAATCAACAGCTTACAGACTTCTTGGACAGCCCCTTTTCGCTGTTTTACCGGAATTTTTGCCTTGGCACAAACGCCATTAAGACGGGTGCCAGGGCAGCGCCGGCAATGAGGCCGAATAAATGGCCGTAAATATTAATACCTTCGCTGGTAAACGTGGTGATTAAACTGAAGACCAGAACGACAAGCAATATCTGTTTGTTGCCTGCCCCTACTAAATATTCTTTGCGTGCATACATCAAATAAAGATAGATGCCGAACAGCCCAAAAATAGCACCTGATGCTCCGATATGGGCAAAGTTAAGGGGGAGAATAAAATAGGTTGCGATATCTGCAATAATGCCGGCACCAAAATATCCGATCAGAAATTTGCCTTTGCCAAGAATTCTCTCAAGGGCAGGACCGAAAATAACGAGTGAAAATGAATTGAAGAGCACGTGCGTAAGGCTGACGTGTGTAATGATCGGTGTGGCGAGCCTCCAATATTCTCCCTGGGAGATGTAATAGTTAGAGCCGGCAAAATAATAATAAAGAAAGTCCGCCTGCGGTCCAATATTAAGCAGGAGAAAAACGATCAAATGAAGAGCTGTCAGGATTGAAATGACAGGGTAAAGCCTGATAAAAGTCTTGAAATTTTCCTCCCTTACAAACAACCAGCATCACCACCTGTATGTAGTATATTTATCTTAGCACAACGGCAATACAAATAAGAAATACGAAAGCCGTAGAAAGGAAGCAATGATGATTATTGGCACGGGAATTGACATTGTGGAGATTGCAAGGATAGAAGAGGTCTGCCAGAAGCAAGTTCGTTTTCCCAATCGGATCCTCACTAAAAAAGAGCTTGAGGCGTATGGCGTTTTAAAGGGAAGAAGGCAGGCTGAATTTCTGGCGGGGCGTTTTGCTGCCAAGGAAGCCTATGCAAAGGCAGTGGGAACGGGAATCGGGAAGCATCTGTCGTGGCAGGATATCGAGATTGCGAAAAATGATAACGGGAAGCCTGTCATATTCGGCGGAACGGATAAGATCGCCCATCTTTCCATTTCACATTCCAAAGAATTTGCTGTGGCACAAGTCGTGCTGGAAACTGCTCCAGAATAAGCTTCGATTTTCAGAGCTCGTCATGCTAGTCTGCATATTGTCCCATTTGCCCACATATATTGTAATGCGGTCAGGAAGGACATCCTGTTTGCGTGGT
Source organism: Fictibacillus sp. B-59209 (assembly GCF_036216745.1). Taxonomy (NCBI): domain Bacteria; kingdom Bacillati; phylum Bacillota; class Bacilli; order Caryophanales; family Fictibacillaceae; genus Fictibacillus; species Fictibacillus sp. B-59209. The sequence goes on from NZ_JARMMC010000012.1 coordinate 51,691, forward strand.
TGAGAGCGTAAATACAGGGTGCCCTTCCTTTGTAAAATAAAGGGCAAAGGGGATAAGAACATGAAGAAGACACTGTCAATAACCTTGATGGCGTTTCTATTCATATTCGGATTGGCGGGCTGCGGAGCGAAAAGCCAGGAAGATGTAGTAACGTCGCTGGATAAGAAGATGGAGGAAATGACGGGATACAAAGCAGATGCCGTCATGACACTGAATACGGGCGAGAAACCAATTCAGTATCAGCTGGAAGTGTGGCATAAGAAACCAAACTTCTATCGTGTGAATCTAAAAAACGCCAAGAAGGATCAAAGCCAGATGATCCTAAGGAATAAAGAAGGTGTTTTTGTTTTAACGCCTGCTCTGAATAAAAGCTTCAGATTCCAAAGCGACTGGCCGGAAAATAACAGTCAGGTCTATTTGTTTGAGTCTCTGGCAGCAGACATACTGAATGATACGGACCGAGGATTTAAAGCGAAGGAGAATTCGTATGTTTTCCATACGAAAACCAACTATCAAAATAAAAACCTGTATCAGCAGGAGATAACGCTGAATAAAGATCTGGCTCCGAAAACAGTAAGAGTTATGGATAAGGATGCAAAGGAACTGGTGAAGCTGCAATTCTCCAATGTGAAGTTCGATGCTAAATTTGATAAGGGCGCTTTTGACATGGAGACTAACATGACAGGAGCACAGCTGGAACTGCCGGCGATGAGCCAGAAAAGTGACCAAAAGGCGATGGAAGTATTGTATCCGAAGTACAGCGGCCCTGGGAATATCGAATTGACCAATGAAAAGGAAGTTAGCGTGCATGACGGCAAACAAGTTGTTCTCAGTTTCTCGGATGAAAATAATAAAAAAACATTTACATTGATTGAAAGAAAAAATGAAGCCGTTCAGACAACTGCCGGAAAACCAGAAAGGCTGACCATGCCTGGCGGAGAACCCGTTGATCTGGGCTACACCGTTGGAGCGATGAATGATAAGTCGATATCATGGACGTATAAGGGAGTGGATTTTTTCCTTGCATCCAATTCGCTTGATCAGGAAGAACTGATGGCCATTGCGCGTTCGGTTTCCGCTCAAGGCTCAAAATAATAAAGTTAAAAGGATTTGGCTGATTTCGCATTTTGTGAATCAGCCTTTTTTATTCTGTATTTGCCCTTACGTAAATAGGATGAATGTTGTAGAATAACGAATAGACGAATTTCTATAAGAAGAAGATATAGATAGATGGGACGGATAAGTTTGGATACTCGGGAGTTTTACAGAGACACTTGGGCAGAGGTTGATTTGTCCAGCATCAAAGAGAATATTCGCTCATTCCGCGGCCTGCTTCCAGACCGAACGGAAATTATGGCCGTAGTGAAAGCGGATGGATACGGACACGGAGCGCTGCCTGTCGCAAAAACGGCACTTGAAGCAGGGGCAACCTATCTTGCAGTTGCATTATTGGATGAAGCACTGTCTCTTCGAAAACAAGGCATACAGGCACCAATTCTTGTACTGGGCCGGACCAGGCCGGTAGATGCAGCACTTGCAGCGGAAAATGATATTTCACTTACCGTTTTTCAAGCGGACTGGGTCGATGAGGCTTCAGTTTATATTCAAGGAGAGAAGAGGGTCAACCTCCACCTTAAAATTGACACGGGAATGGGACGGATTGGAACGAGAGAAGCAGAGGAAACGAAGAATCTGGCCTTGAAAATAGAGGAAATTCCCCAATTTTGCCTGGAGGGCGTGTTTACCCACTTTGCCACGGCGGATGAACTGGAATCTGATCTGGTGGACAAACAATTTGAAAGGTTTGCGCGAAGCTTGGAATGGATCCGTGAAACGGGTGCAGCACCGCTCTTTATCCATTGCGGAAACAGTGCGGCCTCTCTAAGGTTCCCTGACAGAGTCTTTAATATTGCAAGAATCGGAATCTCGATGTACGGACTCGCTCCTTCAGAGGAAGTGAAAAGCGTACTTCCTATTCCGTTAAAAGAAGCCTTTTCCCTGCATACCCGGCTTGTTCATGTAAAAAAAGTTCAACGGGGAGATACAGTAAGCTATGGCGCCACCTATACCGCCAAGGAGGAAGAGTGGATCGGCACGCTTCCGATCGGCTATGCCGACGGCTGGATGAGACGCTATGCTGAAAAAGGTCATGCACTGGCTGGGGGCAGGAAAGTTCCGTTCGCAGGAAGGGTCTGCATGGACCAATGCATGATCCGCCTTCCCCGTGAGATGAAGGTCGGTGATCTTGTTACGTTAATCGGCTGCCAGGGGGACGAAAAGATCTCTATTGATGATCTTGCCGCTCAAATCGGTACGATAAACTACGAAATTCCGTGTTTAATTACATCTCGTGTCCCCCGTGTTTACAAAAAGTAAGGTCGAATTTTAGAAAAAATGAATGTAATTTTAAATTTTTAGCAGAATATTAGCAGGACTATTAAAAATCTTGAAGAATATTTACTTTGAAATCGTTTTGCAAACCCTTATCTTAAGTGATAAGATTATATTTGGTTAAGAATGATCGTAGCAAATCGTAGATAAGCTTTGCTCTGGAGGTGTAGGTGTGTCCGAATTGGCTAACACAAAGAGGATCGTAATTAGTCTTCCTCAACAGATTATCAATGAGGTAGACCGGATGATTAAGAATGAGAATTTGGACCGCAGCGAATTTATACATCAGGCGACTAAGATGTATATCCGCGAGAAGAAGAAACGTCACATTCGTGAATCTATGAGACAGGGTTATATGGAAATGGCAAAAATCAATTTGAACATTGCATCAGAAGCCTTTCTTTTAGAGGAGGAAGCTGAAATTACCTTAGACCGCTTAGTTAGCGGGGTGTAGCCCTTTGATCGTAAAACGCGGAGACGTTTACTTTGCAGACCTTTCCCCTGTAGTTGGATCGGAACAAGGGGGAATCAGACCGGTTTTGATTATTCAAAATGATATCGGTAACCGATTTAGTCCTACTGTTATTGTCGCAGCCATAACCGCTCAAATCCAAAAGGCAAAACTGCCGACGCATGTTGAGATCAATGCGAAGAAATATGGATTCGAACGGGATTCTGTTATCTTGCTGGAGCAAATACGTACGATTGATAAACAAAGGCTGACCGACAAAATCACGCATCTTGATGATGAGATGATGCGTCGCGTTGATGAAGCGTTACAAATCAGTCTCGGTCTTATAGACTTTTAAACAAACTGCCATTTCTCCCTGGGAATTGGCAGTCTTTTTAATTGAAAATTTTTACTAATGTAAATAAGCACAGCTTTTGGGAATTGCAGGCGAACTATATAGCAAAAGATTGCAAGAATGAGTGAGAAATGGAATAATAAATATAGTGTACCGATCGTAAGGGGGTATAGAATGAACGCGGCCATCATCAATATTATCTTAAGTAAACGCAACGAAATAGATGAGCTTTGGTCCAGGGAGCTTAATGCTTTCAAAAGTGAGACAAGCGTTATGACACCCCACATGTACAATCAGCTGAACAAGGAATTTTTATCATTGCTGATTCATCATATCAGCCAGGGCGATATTTCAGCTGATGGGACATTGGAACGTTTTTTCGATAAAGTATTGCGGACGAACATGCCGCTTGAATATTTAACACAAGGTCTTCAGACGTTTCGAAGGATTGTTCTGGAGATTATTATTGAGGAAGATATTCAAAAGGATACAGCAATAGATATATACAGGGAAGTAGACCGCTGGATGGATCCTATTTTAAATTCAGTAGTTCAAAATTCTTCTCAGATTTGGGAACGTACCGTTTCTATTCAAAAGTCAGCGTTGCTTGAATTATCAGCACCGCTTATTCCGGTATTTCAGCATATTAGTGTTATGCCGCTGATTGGAACCATCGATACAGAACGCGCAAAGCTGATTATGGAGAACCTGCTCGAGGGAGTGATTCAATACCGTTCTCAAGTCGTTCTTATTGATATTACAGGTGTTCCCGTTGTCGATACAATGGTTGCTCACCATATTATCCAGGCTGCTGATGCAGTCAGGCTGCTGGGCTCCACTTGTATTCTGGTCGGAATCAGGCCGGAAATCGCCCAGACCATTGTTAGTCTTGGCATTGATTTAAGCCTTTTTCCTACGAAAAGCACACTGCAAAAAGGGATGGAAAGAGCTCTGGAAATTACAAACCAACAAATCGTTAAGGATAAATAGGGAGTGGGGAAAATGAGGATTCCTATTTTGAAACTGCATGAGTATCTTCTTATTACGATTCAAGTAGAGCTCGACGATCAGACAGCTCTGCAGTTTCAAGAAGATCTGCTTAATAAGATTCATGACACCGGCGCCAAAGGTGTAGTAATTGACCTGACATCCGTAGATATGATCGACTCCTTCATCGCCAAAGTATTAGGAGATGTCGTCCGTATGTCAAAACTGATGGGAGCACAAGTGGTTTTGACTGGTATTCAGCCTGCAGTTGCAATTACACTGATTGATTTAGGGATTTCAATGAGAGAGGTTCCGACGGCGCTTGATCTTGAACAAGGGCTTGATAAATTGCGACTGGAACTGGAGGGATGAGTATGGACATCCAATCCTGTGTAGAAGTTTGCAATGAATGGGATATCGTCAGTGCCCGGCAGTTAGGCAGAAACATGGCAAAAGAACTGGGGTTCGGCAATGTGGATCAGGCGCGGATTACAACCGCCATTTCTGAGTTGGCACGTAACATCTACTTGTATGCCGGCAGCGGAAAAATTTGTCTGGAGCCGGTTGAACAAATGGGCAGGAAAGGACTCCGAATCATCGCCGTTGATAACGGTCCTGGGATTCGGGATATCCGAAAAGTTATGCAAGATGGATACACGACTTCTGGAGGACTAGGGGCGGGGCTGCCTGGAGTTAAGCGTTTAATGGACGAGTTTTCCATTGATTCAACGTTAGACAGCGGGACAGAGATCCTTGCTACGAAGTGGCTTCGTTAGGAGGTGTTCAATGAACGAAAGAGAAATGATTATAGATCGATATAAAGACTTGCTGACTACCTATCTTAAAGGGAAAAGCGAGACCGCCCTATATAAAGGGCAGCAATTCAGCAGGAAGCTGATCGAGCAGCAGATCTCTCCCGAAGATGTGATCAGCCATCACGTTAACGTGCTGAATGAGCTTTTTCCCGACATGACGGATGGAATGAAGGATTCTTTTGATTTTCTTCTGGAAGTCATGATCGGGTATGGGTTTGCTTACCGTGAGCATCAGAGCTTAAGGACACGGCAGCGCCAGCTTGAATCTGAAATTGAAGTCGCTGCGAGCATGCAGCAGACACTTCTGATCAGTGATGTCCCAGAGGTGGATTCTCTGGATATTGGAGTGATCAGTGTTCCGGCCAAGAAGATGAACGGAGATTACTTTAATTTTGTAAAAGACGATAAATCAATCAGCGTTGCAGTAGCTGATATCATCGGCAAGGGAATACCGGCTGCGCTATGTATGTCCATGATTAAATATGCCATGGACAGCTTGCCTGAACAGCGTATGCAGCCTAATCTCCTGCTTGAAAATTTAAATAGAGTCGTTGAACAGAACGTGCATCCGAACATGTTTATTACTATGCTTTATGGGCTGTATGACACAGATGTCCATAAGTTTTATTTTGCCGGTGCAGGACATGAGCCCGGTTTTTTTTATAAAGCGGAAAGCGACGAGTTTGAAGACATGTTTGCCAAGGGTCTCGTTTTGGGTGTTTCCCGAACGACCAAATATATGGAATATGAAAAACAGCTCGATCAGGGTGATATGATTATTCTTCTTTCCGATGGCGTGACAGAGTGCCGAACTAGCAAAGGGTTCATCGAAAGAGATGAGATTGTTTCTCTGATCCGTGAGAATATGCATAAACCTGCTCAGGAAATTGTCGATTGTGTGTTTACAGAGCTTGAGAGACTTCAGGAATTTGAACTAAGAGATGACTTTACACTTATTATTCTAAAAAGAATGGTTTAACCGTTTTTGAAAAAGGGTAAATCATTTTATGGGTTTATGATAACAACCTGGGGGGAAAAAAATGAATCTGCAAATTAAACATGAAGAAACTAATGGAGTTCACTATTTAATATTAGCTGGAGAAGTAGACGCATACACTGCACCAAAACTTAAGGAAGTGCTGGTTCCTCTTACAGAGGAGAAAAATGTACAAATCATGATTGATCTTCAGCACATTGATTATATGGACAGTACAGGCCTTGGAATTTTTGTCGGAGCTTTGAAGTCAACCAAGAAGAATGACAGTTCGCTGAAGCTTCGCGGAATGACCGAAAGAGTTAAACGATTGTTTGAAATTACCGGACTGACTGAGGTAATGGATATAGACAATGAGGTAAAGGGGGAGGCCAGATGAATAAAGCCTCTGATTTTATCGAAATGACAGTACCTGCCAAACCCGACTATGTCGGTGTGGTGCGTCTGACGATATCTGGTATCGCCAACCGGATGGGTTTTGTTTTTGACGAAATTGAAGATATCAAAATTGCCGTTTCAGAAGCCTGTACGAATGCAGTTAATCATGCGTACACAGAAACGGAAAAAGGACAAATCCGGATTGGCTGTGGCGTATATGAAGACCGGCTCGAAATTATGGTTGTAGACCATGGCAAGAGCTTTGATTATGATGATATAAACGAATCACTCGGACCTGTAGAAGGGAAATCCGTGGAACAATTGAATGAAGGAGGTCTTGGCCTCTTCCTAATTGAATCATTGATGGATAAAGTGGAAATTAGCGGTGAAGCGGGTGTGATCGTAATGATGACGAAGTATCTTCACAGAGATGAGGTGAAGGAAAATGTCGACAGGACCTCACCAGCACCTACGCAATAAGGAAGAAGTATATAAGTGGATCGATGAGCTTCAGAACGATCCGCAAAATGAAATTCTTCAAACCAAGCTTGTACATCAATACCAAGACCTTGTCCATTCACTCGCCCGAAAGTTTTCAAAGGGCAAAAGCATTCATGATGATTTAGTACAGGTAGGGATGATTGGACTGCTGGCTGCACTCCGCAGGTATGATCCTGAATTCGGCCGTTCATTCGAATCGTTTGCGGTTCCTACCATCATTGGTGAAATTAAACGCTTTATCCGGGATAAGACCTGGAGTGTCCACGTACCGAGACGGATTAAGGAACTTGGACCGCGTATAAAAAAAGCCGTAGAAGAACTGACGAACCAGCTTCAGCGTTCTCCGAAAATCCAGGAAATTGCCGACTTCTTGGAGGTCACGGAGGAAGAAGTACTGGAGACGATGGAGATGGGCAAAAGTTATCAAGCTCTTTCTGTCGACAGTTCAATTGAAGCAGATCAAGAAGGAAGTACAGTAACATTGCTGGATCTTGTCGGATCTCAGGATGCCGGCTTTGACCAGATCGATAAAAGAATGCTGCTGCAGAAGGCGTTCGCTGTTCTTTCTGAAAGAGAACAAGAAATTTTGAAATGTACGTATTTTGAGAATCTAAGCCAGAAAGAAACAGGAGAACGGCTTGAAATTTCTCAAATGCATGTTTCTCGCCTTCAAAGGAGAGCACTTGAAAAACTTCGGGAAGCAATTCGCGTTGAACCATCGGAGGCTTTAAAATGATCCAGGACTATTCCTATGACAAAATAGCTGTCTCTTCCTTTCAAAAGCCTAAGAAGGGTAATGATCTATGCGGAGATAGTTTTTATGTCACGGAAACCCGTGATTATTTTATTTGTGCACTAGCAGATGGGCTAGGAAGCGGGAGTATGGCAAGAACTGCTTCTCAGGCAGCTGTAAATGCAGTTGAGCAGAATCATCAATTAGATGTTGAGGAACTCATGAAGGTGTGTAATGAGGAGCTGAAAGGGACTCGCGGAGCGGTTCTTTCCATCTTTAAGATTGATTTCCGGCAGGAGGCAGTGATTTATGCTGGTGTTGGAAACATCCGCTTTATGATGGCCGGAAAAGACCGTAAGTTAATTTATCCCCTTCCGACTGTGGGATTTCTCTCTGGAAAACCCCAAAAATTTCGGATTCAGCAATTTCCTTTTGATAATCAGACTGCTTTTATTATTTATTCTGACGGAATGGAAATTCATACGCAAAGCCGCAGCATCTTGACAAATATGGTTTCGCCAAAGGAGTCTGCGGCTTACTTTGGAAACCTTTCTCAAAAATTAATTGATGATGCTACCTGCCTCGTAGGAAAAGTGTCGCATGCATAATATAAGCCGGGCCGATTGAGCCTCGGCTTTTTTTGTGGTAATTATGAATGATCTCCATATATTAATTGAAAAGGGGTGATGCGTTTTGAATCCTGGTTTTTGGATTTGGATTACCCTGGGTTTTATCGCTTTTTACTATATTGTGCGTTACGTCAGCCTTGCCAAAAGGACAGAAATTATTTTGGAAAGCCCGTCTGTTACTAAACATTATGCTTCCATTCACGGTTCCTGCATCAAGGAGGAGGAGGAGTGGCGGTATTGAGCATCCGAACGTGGATGCTTTTTTTATTGCGTCCGGCTCATGTTTTCTTAAAAGGTGTGGAAAGTGTTAAACTAGAAGAGTATATGATGTCATTTTTACAGTAATGAAAGGGGTACTTCTATTGGAAGGAACAATCGAAAAAACGGATAATGGCTATTTGGATATTGCCAAAGAATTGGGTGTTAAACAAAAACAAGTAGTAAACGTTATCGATTTATTAAAAGACGGCAACACGGTCCCCTTTATCGCCAGGTACCGGAAAGAGCTGACAGGCGGACTGGATGAAGTTCAAATCAAAGAAATCATGGATAGATGGCATTATTCCGAAAACCTTAAAGAGCGTAAAGAGGAAGTTCTCAGGCTGATCGGGGAACAGGGGAAACTGACGGATGAGCTAGCTGCTGCCATTTCAAAGGCTAAAAAATTGCAAGTGATAGAAGATTTATACCGTCCCTACAAGCAAAAGCGAAGAACCAGGGCGACTGCAGCCAAGGAAAAAGGGCTTGAACCGTTTGCAGACTGGATGATGAGCCAGCCTGCACAAGGAGATGTCCTGCAAAAAGCTTCGGAATTTCTTTCTGAGGAAAAAGAAGTACATACAGTGGAAGATGCTGTTGCGGGCGCTCAAGACATCATTGCCGAACAGCTGTCAGATGATGCTTCCATCAGAACGTGGATCAGAGACCTGACGTTTAAAGAAGGAAAGCTGCAAACGTCATTGAAGAAAAATGGAGAGGACGAGAAAAAGGTATATGAAATGTACTATGAGTACACTGAGCCTGTTCAGAAAATCGTTCCTCACCGTATTCTTGCTGTAAACCGGGGTGAAAAGGAAGACGTTCTAAAAGTGGATATTGAGGCTCCTTCAGAGAAAATCATTGAAAGACTCAATCGCACTGTAATTAAAAATCCCTCATCACCGGTGGTATCATTCCTAAAAGTGACCATTGAAGACAGCTATAGAAGACTGATTGCTTCTTCTATTGAACGCGATATCCGGAATGAACTAACGGATAAGGGTGAAGAGCAGGCAATCCACATTTTCTCTGAGAACTTGAGGAACCTACTTCTTCAGTCTCCATTAAAGGGAAGAATGGTACTCGGTGTGGATCCTGCTTACCGGACAGGCTGCAAACTTGGTGTGGTGGACGAGACCGGAAAGATGCTCCATATCCAGACGATTTATCCTACCCCGCCGAGGTCGGAAGTACAAAAATCCGAAGCAGTGGTCAAAGAACTGATCGCAAAGTATGGCATACATGTCATTGCCATCGGAAACGGAACCGCTTCAAGAGAAACGGAACAGTTCATTGTCAATACGATTAAAAGCATTGAGGAATCTGTTTCTTATATCATCGTAAACGAGGCGGGCGCCAGTGTTTATTCAGCTTCTGCTATCGCAAGGGAAGAGTTTCCCGAACTGCAGGTCGAGGAACGCAGTGCGATATCCATCGCTCGGAGACTGCAGGATCCGCTCGCTGAACTGGTGAAAATTGATCCGAAGTCTGTCGGTGTGGGACAGTATCAGCATGATGTCTCACAAAAACGTCTGAACGAATCTTTAACCTTTGTCGTGGAAACAGCTGTGAACCAGGTAGGTGTTAATGTGAATACCGCTTCCTCGTCCCTTCTTCAATATGTAGCAGGCTTGTCCAAGACCGTGGCACAGAACATTGTAAAGGTAAGAGAGGAAAAGGGGAAATTCGTGAAGCGGGAAGAATTGAAAAAAATTCCGAGGCTCGGTGCGAAAACCTATGAGCAATGTATCGGCTTCTTAAGGATTCCTGACGGGAAAAACCCGCTTGACCAAACAGCCATTCACCCGGAGAGCTATAAAGAAACACTCCAGCTTTTAAAGGAAATAGGCAGTGAACTGCAGGAGATTGGCTCAGACGATTTAAAATCCAAGCTGAAAACCATTGATATAAAATCAATGGCAGCCAAATTAACGATTGGGGAACCAACTCTTCAGGATATCATTGACGGCTTATTGCGGCCCAACCGGGATGTCCGGGAAGAATTATCAAAGCCGCTGCTGAAAACGGATGTGCTAAAGCTTGAAGATCTGGAAAAAGGGATGGAACTTGAAGGAACCGTCCGGAACGTCGTTGATTTTGGGGCCTTTGTAGATATTGGCGTGAAACAGGATGGCCTTGTTCATATTTCTAAACTGGCCAAACGCTTTGTGAAGCATCCGATGGATGTCGTGAGTGTCGGCCAGGTTGTCACCGTATGGGTAGACAGTGTCGATCTGGCGAAAGGGAGAGTGGCGTTAACTATGCTGCCGCCAGATGCCCAGTAATCCTCGCTGAATTTATGGCAGAGTGTTGCTTTCAGTCGTGCAGTTCTTTTGATTATAAAAAAACCAGCATTGATTTAAAAGACGGATCTGATAACGGTCTTTTTGATAGTAGGCTTTTCTAAGTTGCTTCTTAAACCATGTAGGCATAGACAAAACCTCCACTTATTCAAGCGTGATTTAGTCTATGTCTCATGGCTTGTTGATGTGACCAACTTTTTGTTTTAGAAGGAGAAAGGAAAAGAAATGGAACAAAAGGATCTACAACATCTTGTTGAACATCTTTCACAGGATTTTTTCCAAAAGCGCTTTCGGCATACAGCCCGCTTTAATGCCCGGCTGAGAACTACTGGAGGGCGATATTTGCTGAGGTCCCATGATATAGAGATCAATCCGAGGCAGCTGACTGAGTTCGGCTATGAAGCGCTCGTAGGCATCATTAAACATGAATTGTGCCATTACCATCTCCACATAGAAGGCAGGGGCTATAAACATCGGGACCCGGAATTTAAGCAGCTTCTGAAGAAGGTTGGCGGGCTGCGCTATTGCGAAGCATTGCCTGGAGCCAGGACAACACAGCCGTATAAATATCTTTATATATGTTCAAACTGCAAGCAGCAATATAAGCGTAAGCGCAGGGTCAATACGGCTAAATATGTATGCGGAAAATGCAGAGGGAAATTGATTTTAACTTAAAGCTAAAAAAGTGTTGACTAGAAAGTCTGATCTGTGTTAGATTAATAAAGTCGCTGAAAGACATCTTGTCCTTACATAGACAAAATAAATTCCAAAAAACATATTGACTTTTGAGGCTGAACAAAGTATGATATTAAATGTCTCAAAAACACATTCCACAGTAGCTCAGTGGTAGAGCTATCGGCTGTTAACCGATCGGTCGTAGGTTCGAGTCCTACCTGTGGAGCCAATTACAGAGAAGTACCCAAGTGGCTCAAGGGGCGCCCCTGCTAAGGGTGTAGGTCGCTAACGCGGCGCGAGGGTTCGAATCCCTTCTTCTCTGCCAGTTGTGGCCCGTTGGTCAAGCGGTTAAGACACCGCCCTTTCACGGCGGTAACACGGGTTCGAATCCCGTACGGGTCACCAAGTTGTTTTCGTTAGAAAAAACCAAACGATTTTCTTACAAACATAAATATGGACTCGTGGTGTAGTGGTTAACATGCCTGCCTGTCACGCAGGAGATCGCCGGTTCGACCCCGGTCGGGTCCGCCATTTTTTATCAAACAACATACATTAACACATGAAATTATTGGGCTATAGCCAAGTGGTAAGGCAACGGACTTTGACTCCGTCACTCGTAGGTTCGAATCCTGCTAGCCCAGCCATCTTTCATGAGCCATTAGCTCAGTTGGTAGAGCATCTGACTTTTAATCAGAGGGTCGAAGGTTCGAGTCCTTCATGGCTCACCATCTTAATAATAGCAACACAAACACACATGCGGGTGTGGCGGAATTGGCAGACGCGCTAGACTTAGGATCTAGTGTCTTATGACGTGGGGGTTCGAGTCCCTTCACCCGCACCATTTTTTTAAAACTTTAATTGCTTTGCGGTCGTGGCGGAATGGCAGACGCGCTAGCTTGAGGGGCTAGTGGGGGCAACCCCGTGGAGGTTCGAGTCCTCTCGACCGCACCAAAGCTTCTCATATAACATTTAAATAAAGAAATAAAATAATATGCGCCCTTAGCTCAGCTGGATAGAGTGTTTGACTACGAATCAAAAGGTCGGGAGTTCGAATCTCTCAGGGCGCGCCATAACGGGAAGTGGCTCAGCTTGGTAGAGCACCTGGTTTGGGACCAGGGGGTCGCAGGTTCAAATCCTGTCTTCCCGACCATCTTTTTCGCGGGTGTAGTTTAGTGGTAAAACAAGAGCCTTCCAAGCTCTGGTCGTGAGTTCGATTCTCATCACCCGCTCCATTTAATTTTTGGGCCTATAGCTCAGCTGGTTAGAGCGCACGCCTGATAAGCGTGAGGTCGATGGTTCGAGTCCATTTAGGCCCACCATTTTTTAAGGGCAATGTACTTGACATCCGCTCTTCTAATGGGTATAATAGCTAAGCTACACTAACTAGTAGCAAATGTTCTTTGAAAACCAA
>NZ_JARMMC010000013.1:0-82023 GCF_036216745.1 Fictibacillus sp. B-59209
CCTCGAAAATGAAAATCACATTTTCTTCGTGCGATGCACCGCTGCCGCAGCGTTCCTTGTCCTGCGGGACTAGCGTGACAGGTGAGACTCCCGCCGGTGCTTGCACCAAGAGGCTCACCGCACGCCCCGCGGAAAGCGAGCAGCCTGGAACGGAAATCAACAGCTTACAGACTTCTTGGACAGCCCCTTTTTTATAAGGAAAAGCGTCTCTTTTGTCGTTTTTGAACCAAATGAGAGAATAATTGAACGAAAGAAGGAGATAATTGAACCAAAAGGACCAGTTATTGATTCTAACTCAAAATCTAACTAAGTATTCAGACTTCTTCTCAACCATAAAAACCCGAAACATTTATGCCACACGTCATCAAAGCTTACAAACTAACTGTATATCTGGAATTTTTTATAGAAAATAGTCCTATTTTCTAAATTTTCTGTAGTATATTTTTGAAAACGTGGTATACTAAATGTAACAAAATGTTCACAAAACAGACCTAACTTCGTCACAATTGCAAACGCTGTCATCTACTTAAGGAGTTGATTGTAATGGATGTGTATGTTGTATATCTATTCGTGGCCACGGCTACTCCGCTATTCCTATGGCACGATCATAGAAAGCTTGCTTTATGGCAGATTCCGTTTATCGCGATCATGTGGCTCTATGTCGCGCTTTTCTTGGCAGGAGATTTGAATCCGCTGGCTCATCTGCTGTTCAATATCGTGTTTGTAGCCAACGTGGTATTTGCTCATGTTGCAGCTTTCAAAATCTATGCGATCCCGTTTATCCGTCGTGAAAGAGAACGACGTAAAATTTACCGTGAATCTAAATAAGTAATCATAAAAAAGCTCCTTGCAGGAATTCTGCAAGGAGCTTTCTTTGTGCTTCTATAGGAAGATTTAGTGATCCATACCTTCCATGTCTTTATCCATCTTATGGCCATCCATCTCCGTCTTGCCATGATCCATTTCCATTTTATGATGGTCATGCTTAGCATGGCCCGCCCACATAACCCATACAGTACCTGCAACGATAACGATCGCGATGAATGCAGCAAACAAGATGTTTCCTGTCTGGGTTTTGCCGGTAAGCGAGCTGCTCTTTTCGGAGCTCTCTGTCATATGCATGAACATGAGAAGCTGAAGAGCCGCTTGCAAGAACGCAAAGATAAAGATGATAATAAGAATGGTTTGTTTAGAAAAGCCTGTTTTAAATGTTACCCATAGAGCTAATGCAGTAAGAACGATGGACAGGATATAACCAACCACGTGTTTCCAAGGTATGCCGCCATGTTCGTTTGATACAGCTTGATTTTGTGGATTAGCCATTGTGCAACACCATCCCTGTCAAATACACGGCAGTGAAGATAAAGATCCACACAACATCAAGAAAGTGCCAATATAAACTTGAGATAAAGACTTTCGCTGACGTCTGAGGCGTTAATCCTCGTCTTGCCACCTGTATCAAGATTAAGATAATCCATGCAATACCCATTGTTACGTGAAGTCCGTGTGTTCCTACGATAACGAAGAACGCAGACCAGAACGCGCTTGTTCCTAATGCAGCACCTTCATGTACGTAAGTGACGAACTCGTAGATTTCATAGCCCAGGAATCCTGCCCCAAGTGCGAGCGTGATGATCATCCAGACAAATAGTCCTTTTCTGTTGCGTTTGCGCATTTCATGAATCGCAATACCGCATGTAAAACTACTGGTCAACAGCAGGAATGTTTCAATCAATACACCTTTGAGTTCAAAGAGCTCATGTGGTGTAGGTCCATCTCCAGTTCTGTACATCAGAGTGAGATAGGTTGCAAACAACGTAGAGAACAACGCAATTTCCGCCCCAAGGAATATCCAGAAACCGAGAATATTCAAGCGCCCGGTTTCTGATTGATATTCTAAAGGCGTGTTATGATCGTGTACTTCTGCATGTGCCATTGTTCACGCCTCCTTTAAACGGTAATCCGTTCAGTTTCTTTTATTTCTTCAACACTTACATAGTAACCTTCATTTTTATCAAATGAGCGGATGATTAGGGTAATGAATACGCCGATCAATCCGACAATCCCCATCCAGTACCATTCGAACACTAATCCGAAACCTGCAACGAAGAAGCAGGACGCCATAGCAAATGGTACTCCTGAGTTATCAGGCATATGAATCGGTTTAATATCAGCGAGTTTTGGTGTTACATCATGGTTTTCATGTCGCATAGTCTCAACCGGATCCAAACCTTTTACAGTTGGAGTAACCGCAAAGTTATAGTGCGGCGGTACAGCTGACGTTGTTGCCCACTCAAGTGTACGTCCAAGACCCCAAGAGTCACCAGTGTTTTCACGCTCTGAGTAACGGAAGCTGTAGTAGATGTTATAAACAAGGGCAAGGAATCCGATACCCATCACGAACGCTCCTACAGTAGAGACCATATTAAGATCTCCCCAGCCTGATGCTGCGCTGTACGTGTAAACACGGCGAGGCATTCCATCAAGGCCCAGGAAATACTGCGGGAAGAAACATACGTTAAATCCGATCATGAACAACCAGAATACCCATTTACCAATACGTTCATTCAGCTTGTAGCCGAACATTTTCGGATACCAGAATACAAGTCCTGCGAAACACCCAAAGACTGTTCCGGCGATCAATACATAGTGGAAGTGAGATACAAGGAAGTACGTGTTATGGTACTGGTAGTCAGCTGCAGCCATCGCAAGCATGACACCCGTTACTCCACCGACAACAAAGTTTACGATAAATCCTAGTGCCCAAAGCATTGGTGTCGTAAATGAGATCCTACCTTTGTACATCGTAAACAACCAGTTAAAGATCTTAATACCGGTCGGAATACCAATCAGCATGGTACTGATCGAGAATGCAGTGTTAACTGCTGCTCCTGAGCCCATTGTGAAGAAGTGATGGACCCAAACCAGGAAGCTGTATGCTGCGATAAGGACCATCGCCCATACCATCGCTTTGTAACCGAAAAGCACCTTGCGGGCAAATGTACTGATAATCTCTGAGAACAAACCGAATGCAGGAAGGATAACGATGTATACTTCCGGGTGGCCCCAAAGCCAGAACAAGTTCGCCCATAGCATATCCATCCCCGCTCCTTGAAGCGTGAAGAAATGAGCTCCGAATAAACGGTCAAATGTCATAAGTGCAAGCGCTACTGTAAGAATAGGGAACGCGAACACGATGATGACCATAGTAATGAGTGCAGACCAAGTGAACATTGGCATTCTGAACAATGTCATGCCTGGCGCTCGCATTTTTAAAATCGTTACCAGGAAGTTAATACCCGTTAACAGGGTACCAATCCCGGAGATCTGAAGACCGAGCAAGTAGTAGTTCTGCCCTGGTCCAGGACTTAACTCATTGCCGGCAAGCGGCATGTAGCTTGTCCAACCAGCAGATGGTGATCCACCGATAACGAACGAGATGTTAAAGAGCATTGCTCCGATAAAGAACGTCCAGAAACTTACGGCATTCAAATAAGGGAATGCAACGTCACGTGCTCCAATTTGAAGCGGGATAACTACGTTGATCAAACCAATCAAGAACGGCATCGCCATGAAGATGATCATGATCGTACCGTGTGTTGTAAAGATTTCGTTATAGTGCTGGGCATCAAGGAATTTCGCATCCGGTACAGCAAGCTGTGTACGCATTAGCAATGCATCGACACCACCGCGGAATAGCATAAGAACCGCAGAAGCGATGTACATGATTCCTAACTTTTTATGGTCAACGGTAGTGAGCCATTCTTTCCAAAGCCACTGCCATTTTTTAAAATATGTCAGATAAAATAGAAGTCCGATTACTGTTAAACCGATGGAAACGTCCGCACCGTAAATCAGCGGGTCACCGGTAACAAAAAATTCATCCCATTTCATAATTTAGTGCCTCCTCTATTAATGAGAATGAGATTCCCCATGAGAGTCTTGTTCCGGCTTGTTCGCATCTTTCGCTTTTGAACCGTGCGGGTTTTGCGGAACTACTCCTAAGCGTTCACGGGTCTTCACTGCATAGTCTCTATCTTTAGCGTGATCTACCCATTTTAAATGTGTGGATGAGAATGTCATCTTCTTGGCTTCGCCTTGAAGCATTAACTGATCATACTGCTTTTTAGACAACTCAGGCGCCTTGCTCTTCGTATCTTTTGCCCATTTGTCAAAATCAGTCTGTGAAACAGAATTCACATCAAAAATCTGGTGGGTGAATCCTTCACCATTATAGTTTGCATTTCGACCTGCAAATTTGCCTTTATGATCCGCCTGCAGATAAAGCGTTGTTTCCATACCTGGCATCGCGTACTTTTGACCCCCAAGTGCAGGAACCCAGAATGACGACATGGAATCTGCTGAAGTCAGCTTGAATTCCACCGTCCGGTCTTCCGGGATATTAATGTAGTTGACGGTTTCAATGCCTTGCTCCGGATAAGAGAAAATCCATTTCCAGTCAACTGCCGTCGCCGTAATGACGATCGGTTCTTGGTGCGCAGAAGCCTGCGGCGGTTTCTCAAGATCATAAATGGTCTTAATCGTCGGAATAGACAAAGCGATTGTAATAAGAATCGGGATAACCGTCCAGAGTATCTCTAATTTCTTGCTTCCCTCTTGTTCAGGTTCCCAGTTGGACATATCTTTTCTGTTTTCACGGTATTTAACAACAATCACCGTGAGCAGGATATACACTACAAGTAGAATAAGTGCCATGAATCCTATAGAATAAAGAATAAGATCCTTCTGCTGAGCCGCAACAGGTCCTTTCGGATCTAGAACTATATAATTGCTGCAACCGCCCAAGAAAAATACGGACAGCATAAGTCCTAACGCAAAAAACGGTCTTAACCGCTTAAACACTAGGCCCACCTTCCTTCCTGTAAACATATATGTGAGATTTCTCACTGTAAACTTACTAAGTTTGTGCTTTCGTTCACATAATAACAAATTTCCCCCAAAAATAGACCATCTTTTATGAACTGTCATAAGTTCTTCATGTAAATTTCACTAGTTTATCACATATTTATCAAAGAATGTTCATATTTTTGGAATTTACTTCTTGCTCTTCCATTTCACGATTTATCCCTGTACGAAATGAAAAAGCCGCCTGTTCGGCGACTTTTTTACCGTTCTAAATTCTTTATTTCCTTTAAAAGGACAGCTTAAACAAAGTTTAAAGATTAAATTAAAATCATGACAAATGTTTCACATGGAACGTTTATTCTTCATGGTTCGACGTTGTTTTTATCGATTCCGGATGATAGACCATCTTTCCTCCATAATGGCCTGTAATCGAAAGCGTTACTGCTCCTGCAAGAGAGAGAATAAGCACGATCGGCATTAGTGGCGGAATCAGGCGAAAGCGATGGAGCAATTTAAGCAGTATAACTGCCCCAAATATGAAAAGGGTGATGAGCGCATACGTCTCATGCGGTTGAACGCCACTCTCGATGCTGTGCCCTACCTGTTTTCTTAGGAAGTGTTCAGCTCCGTCACCGGAAATGTAGGCTACAATTCCCATAACAAAACCTGAAGAAAACAAGTACAGCGCCATTTGATCAAAAAATGGTTTCTTCCATATCGCAATAATCTGCGCCAAAACTCCAATGATCAGCAGCGCAATCGGAAAATGTACAAGCACAGGATGAAGCGGTGTAGATAACATACTGGTCAGCTCCTTTTAGTATTCGTAAACTAATGATAAAAGTAGAAACTGAATTTTAGCTGAAAAAACGGAAGTTCCTCAAAAGTTTTACGATAAAATAGGCAGCTTCACTGTAAATGCCGTACCTTTTCCCAGCTCGCTTTCAGCCCCAATCGTCCCATGATGAAGGTCTGTTATCACCTTTGCAATGGACAATCCAAGACCCGCACCCCCAGCCTGCCGGGAACGCCCTTTCTCCACCCGGTAAAAACGGTCAAAAAGATAAGGAATTTCTTCTGTTGGAATTCCTGCTCCTTTATCTTCAACCGTAAAGCTCAGGATTCTTCCTTCTTCCTTCTCAACCGTCATGTATATAGAAGACTCTGGATCTGAATATTTGGAGGCATTATCAAGGAGGATATGAAGCAGTTCTTTTATTCTTACCCGGTCAGCCTCTACCAGGATTTTGTCATCAGGCATATTTAAGACAAACAGCCTTTTACCCTCATGCAGCCGCTCATACTGATGGATGACCTTTTCAGCCAGATCTGCAAACGAAAAGGATGCCTTGTTCATCTTAGTTTGCCCTGCATCCTCTTTAGCCAGTGTAAGTAGATTGGCGACAAGCCCGTTCATATGGCGGATCTCATCCTTCAATTCATTCAACGTTTCCTGAGAAAAAGGTGAAAGTTTATCTTTTTCTTCCTGTTCCAAAACCTCAAGAGAGGCAGAAAAAATACTGATAGGCGTTCGAAGTTCATGGGAAGCGTCAGCAATAAACTTTTTTTTTCCTTCAATATTCTGAATGATCGGCTTCATCGCTTTTCTTGCCAGCCGATCTCCCATAATAACGGAAATAATTAATGCGGCCAGCCCGATTAAGGCAAGGGAAAAGAACCAATGCTCAATTTTTTCATGAATGCTGCTAATATTCTTTCCTACAAAAAGCATGGTATTTTTGTCGATGCGAGCACTGGCATAAATGATGTGCATCTCGTCCCTCGAATGCATGCTTAAGCTCTCTAACTGCCCTTCTGAGCGGCAGCACTTCTGACCTCGGACAAATGCGCGAAAAGCTTGGGCTTCCTTGCCTTTTGGCTGTACGGCTGCTCTATGAGGAAACTTTTGCACGGTTTCAGTAAAATACAGCGATCGCGAGGTCTCTTTTCTTTCAAGAGTATCGTCCTGATCCTTGTATTTCGCCAGTTCATAGTGCAGGATGTCCTGAATGTCTTCATTTGCTGTCTCAAACAGCATGCTTTTTACCAATAAATAAAGAACGGCCAAGACGATAAGGAGAGTTACAAAAAACCAGCTGCTGTAGTTCCATGTGAGTTTCTTTCTAAGATGATTCAGCATTATTCTTTCTCCATTCGATACCCGATGCCTCGGACGGTCTGAATGTATTTTTTCTCTCCAGATGGATCCAGCTTTTTCCTCAGCAGTTTAATGAAGGCTTCAAGCGTGTTCATCGTCACATCGCTGTCCGCTCCCCACACATGCTGAAGGATGCTTTCCCTTGTCAGCACCTGATTCTTATGGCGGGCAAACAGGACGAGCAGCTGAAATTCTTTTGGCGTCAGCTGAATTTCTTCATCGCCCCGTTTAAGCATATGGTGCTGTACATCAAGCTGCAGGTCACCGATCATCACCCAGTTATCTTCATATAAAAAACTTCTTCTTCGCCCTAAAGCCGTAATCCGCGCAAAAAGCTCTTTGAATTCAAACGGCTTGGAAAGGTAATCATCGACCCCCGCATCAAATCCTTGAACAAGGTCATCCACTTGATCCCTTGCCGTCAGCATCAGAATGGCCCCCTGATAGCCTTCTTTCCGGAGCTCCCTGCTGACAGAGACACCTTCTTTTTTTGGCAGCATCCAATCGAGGATTATGATATCAAACGGTTCTTCAAGCGCACGATCAAATGCCGTGTCACCATCTTCACACAGAACCAACCTGTACCCTTCGTTTTCCAGCATCCTCATGATTAACCGTGCGAGACGGCGATCGTCTTCAGCCAGTAAAATTTTCATGCGATCCTTCTCCTGTACGGTTGTCAGCGCCTCCGTGGCTTTCTGCTGCTTTTCTGATACTGCTGTCTTGCACCCGCACGGCGGCTCTGCATCTTGTCATTCGTTTCAGAGCGGCTTCCCTCCTTCTTTTTTTTCGGTATTTCCAGCCGCTGTTTTTGTATCTTCTGCTTAATTCCTTTTTCAATCAACTCTAAATAATTGCGGTCTTTTGCCGCAACCATCGTTACGGCAAGCCCTTTGCTGCCGGCTCGTCCCGTTCGTCCGATACGGTGGATATAACTTTCTGTATCTTGAGGAATATCGTAATTGATGACATGGGTCACACCTTCAACATCCAGGCCCCTTGCCGCAACATCTGTAGCGATCAGGTAGCGGATTTCTCCCTGCCGGAAGGCATGCATTACCGCTTCCCGTTTAGCCTGGGTGAGATCGCCATGCAGTTCGTCTGCCTGATATCCCGCTTCCTTCAAAGCTTCATTCAATTTGCTTACCCGACGCTTCGTCCGGCAAAAAATAATAGCAAGATACGGACGGTGCAGCTCCAGAAGCAGCTTCAAGTCATCCTGCTTTGAGCGGTCTGTCGTCTCAATAACCCGTTGTCTGATTTCTTTTAAGGTGATTTGTGTCTTCTTTACCGTAATCTCTGCTGGATCTTTCATATACGTTCCTGCAAGCTTTACAATTTCAGAAGGCATCGTTGCGGAAAAAAGCATCATCTGCCGGTTCTCTTCTGGTGTCTGATCAATAATTTCTTCAACATCCTGCAAAAATCCGATATGAAGCATCTGATCCGCCTCATCTAAAACCAGCATGGAGACGTGTGACAGATCAATGGTTCCTCGTCTTACATGGTCCAGCAAACGCCCTGGTGTGGCGATGACAACCTGCACCTTACCGCCGAGTTTATGCATTTGCTGAATAACATCTTGTCCCCCATAAACGGACAGGACATCAATTCCCATTGAACTGCTCAGCTTTTTTACTTCTTCCGCCACCTGGATAGCAAGTTCTCTTGTCGGCGTCACGATCAGTGCTTGGATAGCTTCATTCTCCTGGTCAATCCGCTGCAGCATCGGTACGGCAAAAGCCATCGTTTTCCCGGTTCCCGTCTGGGATTTTGCAATCACATCTTTTCCTTCTAACAGCAGCGGGATCGTCTGCTCCTGGATCATTGTAGGCTGGGCAATCCCATAGTCAGCTAACGTTTTCCGGAGCAGAGGATTCACCTGTAAAGCTTCAAAACCACCCATAAGCAAGTCTCCTTCCTTTTCTTAAATTACTTGGTTAGAGCAATATTATTAATGCTCTTTCTTGTTGAAACTGATGCTGAGAGCGGCTCTCAAGTCTATTACCCCTATAGTAAGCATGGACCTTTTAAAAAAGAGAGCCGTATTCAGGCTCCCTTTTTTCTTCCTATTAATTTGCTACTTTGTTATTCAGCTTGTCGTTCAGCTTCAACAGCATATCTGCTGTCATTTTATCCAAGTCATAGTCCGCTTTAAAGCCCCATTCCGCTATAGCTGCTGAAGAATCGATGACATTCGGCCAGCTATCGGCAATCGCCTGTCGAACAGGGTCTACATCATAATCCATCGTAAAGGATGGCATCTGCTTTTTGATGGCAGCAGCGATTTGTTCCGGCTCAAAGCTCATCGCAGAAACGTTAAATGAGTTTCGGTGAACCAGTTTCGCCGGATCAGCTTCCATCAAGTTAATAATTGCATTTAACGCATCAGGCATATACATCATATCCATGTATGTGCCCGCATCAATAAATGAAGTATATCTTCCTTTTCGGACCGCTTCGTAATAAATTTCAACCGCATAGTCCGTTGTGCCGCCTCCAGGAGGTGCCACATAGGAGATCAATCCAGGGAAACGCAGTCCGCGGGTATCTACGCCAAATTTGTGATAGTAATAATCACAAAGAAGCTCGCCGGACACTTTGTTTACTCCATACATCGTTGTCGGACGCTGGATCGTGTCCTGCGGAGTCTGGTCTTTCGGTGTAGAAGGACCGAATGCTCCGATTGAACTTGGTGTGAAGAATTGGCAGTTCAATTCTCTCGCAACCTCAAGGGCATTCACCAGACCTCCCATGTTCAAGTTCCAAGCAAGCAGTGGCTTCGCTTCTGCAGTTGCAGAAAGAAGAGCAGCAAGGTGGACCACCGTATCCGCATTGTATTTTTTAGCGATGCCGGCCATCGCCTGTGCATCGGTTACATCAAGAATCTCGAACGGTCCGGATTGAACGACCGGGCTGTCTGTCTTACGGATATCTGTCGCAATAACATTATCCGCGCCATATATATCACGGGCTTTCATGACCAGCTCTGAACCGATCTGCCCGAGTGCTCCAGTAATCAATATCTTCTTCATGTTACATCCTCCGAATCTATACCGGTTCCTGTATTAAGAGATGATTCCCATTTCCTTGCCGACTTTTTCGTAGATGGCAAGTGCCTGATCAAGCATTTCCTTCGTATGGGCAGCTGTTGGCATGTTTCTTACACGGCCAGTGCCTCTTGGTACGGTTGGGAAGACGATGGATTTTGCATAAACGCCTTCTTCATTCAGCTTTTTGCTGAACTCCTGAGTTTTTACTTCATCCCCTACAATAACAGGTGTGATTGGTGTTTCACTGTTTCCGATATCATAGCCCAGCTTCTCAAGGCCTTGTTTCAAATACTTGCTGTTGTCCCACAGTTTTTCTTGCAGCTCTGTGCTTGATGTTAAAATTTCAATGGCTTTTGTACAAGCTGCTACATCTCCTGGAGTCAGTGAAGTAGAGAACAAGAATGGACGGCTTCTTACTTTCAGCCAGTCGATCAAGTCTTTTTTACCGGCTACATAACCGCCGACAACACCGATTGCTTTAGAGAGCGTACCGATTTGGAAATCCACTTTATCGGATAATCCGAAATGCTTCACGGTTCCTGCGCCGTTGCCGAGTACGCCAGATCCATGTGCATCGTCTACATAAGTGATAAGATCAAACTCTTCCGCAATTTCAACGATCTCTGGAAGCTTGGCAACGTCTCCGTCCATGGAGAACACACCGTCCGTGATGACCATGATCTTGTTGTAAAGTCCAGATTCCTTTGCTTCCTTCGCTTTTGTACGAAGGTCTTCCATGTCAGAGTGGTTGACACGGATAATTTTTGCTCTGGAAAGTCTGCAGCCGTCAATGATGGACGCATGGTTCAGTTCATCTGATAGAATCGCGTCATTTTTATCCATGACTGCTGAGATGGCAGCCATATTGCAGTTAAAACCGGATTGGTAAGCAATCGCTGCTTCTGTATGTTTGAACTCTGCTAATTTTTCTTCAAGTTTTACATGGAGTTCAAGCGTTCCATTAATGGTACGCACAGCCCCCGCACCAACACCATATTCGTCAATTGCCTGTTTGGCAGCTTGCTTAAGACGCTCATCTGTTGCTAAACCAAGATAATTGTTTGAAGAAAGGTTGATCAGTTCTTTACCATTCACTTTGATCTTCGGACCGTTCGCGCTTTGCAGCGGATCAATCACGTTATAAAGCCCTTTTTCTTTTAAATCACCTAAATTTTCTTGCAGGAAGCGATCCAATACATTACTTGACATACATACTCTCCTTTCAAATTTTAAAAATGTTATGTGAGTCTGAACAAATGTACACGTGAGAAAAACACAAAAATTCAGAAATAATTCAATGTTATTAAGTATCTATCACTAAAAAATATTTTATCACATTTTAAGTTTGTTTACATCATATGGACAAAATTCATACTTCTCTGTCTAGTATTTCTTTCCCGTTTCGGAAGTATTTCATTCTAAAATAAAGGCTGTTTCTTTGTAGCTCTTGGGAGTGGTTGATTTCCGTTTCGGGATGCTCGCTTTCCGCGGGGCGTGCGCTGAGCCTTACCGGCGCCAGCGCCTACTTTCTCGGCGCATCCGCCTGCGGGTCTCACCTGTCCCGCTGCTCCCGCAGGAGTCTCGCACCTTGCACTCCAATCAACTTGTCAATGAAGCTCGTTTACAAAAAGGTCCCCAAAGCAACAATCTTTAAAAAAAGAGCCAAAATAAAAAAAACCGCCCAACATGGAGCGGCCAGCGGATACGAAATAATAAAACTCATTGAACAAGTGAATGCTTAAACGCATAGATGACGGCTTGGGTCCTGTCCTGTACATCGAGCTTGTTTAAAATGTTGCTCACATGTACTTTAACGGTCTTTTGTGCGATGAATAACTGGTCTGCAATTTCCTGATTGGATTTTCCTTCTGTCATTAAGAGGAGTACCTCAAGCTCACGGCTCGTGAGCTCTTCATGTGGCTGTTGATGATTTTTTTGGCGCATACGGTTCATCATCTTGCCTGTAACTTCGGGTTCCAAGACAGACTGGCCGTGATAAGTGGCTCTTACCGCTTCGGCGATCTCACTCGCTTTTGAGGTCTTAAGCATATAGCTTACCGCTCCTGCTTCTATCGCCGGGTAAACTTTTTCATCATCCAAGAAGCTGGTCACAATGATAATCTTCGCTTCCGGCCATTGCTCAATGATTTTTTTCGTCGCTTCAATCCCGTCCATCTCATTCATGACCAAGTCCATTAAAATGACATCAGGGCGCAGCTCCAGTGCCAGTTCAACGGCTTTCTTCCCATTCTCGGCCTCACCAACCACCGTAAGATCTGACTGGGCAGAAAGATAGGATGAAACACCGATTCTTACCATTTCATGATCGTCCGCAAACAATACTTTAATCATTTTTATCATCCTCCACCGAAATCACTGGTACTTTTACTTCCAGCCGCGTCCCTTTGTCGGGCAGACTTACCACTTTCATCGTGCCGCCGATTTCCAGCGCTCGTTCCTGCATGTTTTGAAGCCCGTAGGATCCGGCTTTATCCTCGTCCATAGCAAAGCCGACACCATTATCAGCTACGCGAAGAATGATTAATTCTTCCCGTTCGATCAGCAGAATTTCAAGAGAGGTAGCTTTGGCATGCCTCAGGGTGTTTGAGACGGATTCCTGCAGAATCCTGAACAGGTGGTCCTCAACTCCCTTGTCGAGCGGCATTTCTTCTATTTTTGCATGAATCTCAATCGGCACTTTTTGAACGAGCTCCGCTAACAGTTCTTTAATTCCTTCCTGCAAGGACTTTCCTTTTAGAGCTGCAGGACGGAGGTGAAGCAGCAGCGCTCTCATCTCAAGCTGCGACTGGTGAATCATTTGTTCCACCAGTTTCAGCTGCCTGTTTTCAGGAGCTTCTTCAGCTTCCCTTGACTCATTGATGGCTGACATCAGCATGGAGGCGGCAAAAAGCTGCTGGCTCACAGAATCATGCAGCTCACGTGCTAAACGATGCCGTTCTCTCGAGATCATCTCTTGAATGATTTTCTCTTGATCTTCTGCTTTTTCGTTCGCCAGCTTTTGTGAGGCCCTGGCCTGATCCGTAACCTGGCGCTGTACACTTTTCATTCTTTTCCACAGGGCATCCATCTCTGTTCCCTGTGCTTGTAAAGGAGGATAGATGGACCTGCCGTTCTCCATCTCACGCAGGCCTTCTTCCACTTGTTTGAGCTGTCTGCGGACAGCAAACCCATGCAGCAAACCAAAAAACACACCAAGAACCAAACTGGCAGCCGGCACAACCAGTATAAATGGCAGGCCGAACAGCTGCCGTTCCCATAGTGTAGCCAGGTCTGGGAAAGGGTTCACCATGAACACAGCAATGAAAACCAGAATAGCGGTCAATAGAGATACGGCGATGGATAGGAGGACACTTCGCAGCACAATACTCATGTCCGCTTCACCTCTAGATCCCCGACCACCATGGATGTAACGATCTTAATTCTTTGCTGGGCCTCCTGGTAGTTCTCTGTTTGAAAATGAAAAAGCTGATTGAATATTTTCGATTCATGAAGCTGAAAAATTGTTGTGCTTCCAGCCAGCACAGAATGATGAACACTAACCGCCGCTTCATACGGCACAAGAATTTTAATGTTTCCAGCAAGATTCCGTATGGCAATGACTGATTCGCCATCCGGCAAAACGGTGTTGCTCAAATCGATGACACTGTCCCCGATCCCGCACTGGATGTTAATGTCACTCCATTCATACACATGGTCAGGGGTCTGCTGCCGGCCGTACAGTATATTTTTAAACAGCGGCTGTTTCGTAAAAAGTGACTCGGACAGCCGGGAATCCTCTTCGTTTTGGATGACCGGCTCAATGACTGACGGTTTTTTTTTAGATTGATAGAACTGGATGACCAGATAAACAAGGACCGCAATCATGACAAACTTAAAGGCCATCATGTTCAGCAGGGTGATGATCAATCCAAACCATCCGCCCCAATACAGCACTTTCCCGATTGTCCGAGGCATTTTTTTTCTTCCGATATAGATGCAGCCAGCCATGAGGGCAAAAATAAAAATCAATTCCCCTCCGCGAAATGAAAGTTCAAGAATAAGAAGCAGTACACCAATCAAAAGAAGCCAGCTGATCAAATCTGTTTTTTTTCCGTTAAACATGGTGCACCCCCTCTATCTCTCTCGTTTTTCCTCTTTATTTGTTAATGGTACACTTCCTAAAAGGCGCAGTACCCTACGCCTTTTAGAATACCATTTTTAAATTATGAAATCGTAGTTTTTTCTTCTTTTTTCCATTGTTTTTCAAGCTGTGCAAACCGCTCATCGATCGTATTGAAGTGATAATCCGTATTCACCTGATGCTCCAGCCGCTCTAGATAGCGTTCCATTTCGTCGAATCTCAGGCCTGGCTTCGAACCTGCTCCGGCATCCAGAACTTTATTCATTCCTCGATGGGCTCGGGCGATGTTTTCGCGACCCATCAGCTCCATTCGCTTCACATACATATCTTTCAGCTTATGCTTCATCTGTTCAAACTTTTGCTCCAGCGCTTCCAGTTCGCGCTTCGCCTCTAATTTAGCATCATTCAGGCGGGCTGCACGCTCATCATACCGCTGCTGTTCGTTGACTGCGAACTCATGCAGATCGCTTTCTCCAGCCTGAAGAGCTAAATCCGCCTGCTTCTTTCGTTTTTCAGCATGTGACTTTGCTTCTCTGTACTCTTTTGTAAATTCTTCAGTAAGTATAAATTGACGTTCGACCAGTTTTCGCACACGGTCCGTTTCTTGTTCACATTGACGCAAATATTGGTTCAGCAGTGAGATCGGATTCTTCTGCTCCTTCTGATCGAGCATCTCGTGAAAATCAGCTGCTATGGAATTTTTGATTCTTGTAAAAAGTGTACTCATGTTCATTCTCTCCTTTTATTAATTTCTTTTCAGTTCCGCCCATTGGTTTTCAAAGTTTACGAATGGATCATCCTCTGATACTCTTTCGCTTTTCTTGCCGTTCAAGCTTTTATACACCAGATACAGGACATAGAGGGCAAGGACGCCTAAAAAGGCCGGCACATTGGAGATGGCTGCACATGCCGCAATCACTCCGACTGCTCCCCACAATACTTTCTTCGATGTTGTTTCTGCCTTCATAAAGCCCTTAACAGCAAAATATAAAATCACCAATCCGATCGCGAGTCCGATCATTGGACCAAGGTTGGCCAGCAGGGTGATCGCTGCAATTCCTCCGAGTACAAACAAACCAAATTTCTTCATTTGTTGTTTCCTCCTTTCATATCTATAGCTTACCTGCGTTCCGGGTTTTCTATAATGTACCCCGGCTATATTTTCAGGTACGACTTGAGGCGTATTTTCATAGAATCCATAGGCTTATAAATAAAAGGAGGGGGGTTAATTAGGCTGTTTTCGTAACCGTTGCTGCTCTTGAGTGTGGCTAATTTCCGTTTCAGGCTGCTCGCTTTCCGCGGGGGCGTGCGGTGAGCCTTACCAGCGCCAGCGCCTACTTTCTCGGCGCAGGAGCCTGCCTAGTCTCACCTGTCACGCTAGTCCCGCAGGACAAGGAAGGCTTCGGCAGCGTTATATCGCACGAAGAAAATGTGAAATTCATTTTCGAGGAGTCTCGCACCTTACACTCCAATCAACTTGTCAATGAAGATTCTTTACAAAAATGTTCCCAAAGCAACAATTTTTAGAAAAGAGTCTTTAAAAAAAACCGGCTCGAGAGTAATCCTCTCAAACCGGCTTTCTTGACTAACCTATTATCTTTTACGTCCAGGATTCGATGTCATCCTCATCGATCTCTTCTTCGTCGATCACATCTTCATACTCCGGAGAATGCTTCGGCTCTTCCTGATAGCCGTGTCCATGCAGTCCTGCCGCAACCTCGTTCGAGAATCCGCGGTCTGCGGGGACATGCTGCTGCAGATTACGGACTCCGTTCGCTTTGATCTCATTCTCGACCAAAAAACGGATCGAGTCCATCAAGTTCGTTTGCGAGTTGATCCAGTCAATAATGGCGGGGGCTTCATTCTTCTTCGTCTTTAACGAAATATTGTCGCCTGGCTTTTTTTGTTTCTTCATCTTTACACCCCCTTACCATTTAAATTAGAGACTTATACCGGCTGTTTCGCACGATCCTTGATCGCACCGTAAATTTTTCCGCGTACGAATGCATCCAGTCCATTTGCATTCATTGTCACTGCATATTTTGCAGGAATGTAAAGAAGCTGAATTTCACGCTCATCACAAAGTTCCTTAAGCATTGGAGAAAGAATCGGATTCATCAAGATGCTTCCGCCTCCATAAACGCAGATCAAATCGATTTCGTTTCTCGCTTTAGTAAGCTGCTTGCGGATGTTGTTGATGATTTGGCGAGCTTGTCCCTCAAGCGGTCTTTTTAATGTTTTCATCGCACGCGCATGATATTTATGGTTCGGGTTCTTGATCACGTCACTGAAAAATTGACGCGGGCTGTCGGGAAGGTGGATCAAACGGTTGAACTCACTGAGTGCTTCCTCGATCGCATACCCTGCACCATGGTTGGTGCCATGCACGAACTGGCGCAAAAATTTGTTTCCTTCTGTGATCGGATACTCTGTAGAACCATCACCGATATCTGTGTGAAGGATTTTTTTGTTTTTAAAGAAGCTGCCGTTGAAGTTCTTCGGCATATCGTACGCTTCAATAAATTGGTCAAAAATATCGCCTTTTCTCCAGTTGCCGTCTTCATCTTTTTGAAGAGAGAAGGTTACTGGTGTAGCTTCCGGAATAACTTTTACAAACTCAAATTCTACTTTAACTGTAACGCGCTGCTTTCCAACATGAACCGTCACATGGTGAGGGCCGTTCATGAAACGCTTCTCAAATTTAGCTGCTGATTCATCAGAGTGCTGTGTGATCGGCAGCGCAGTCGCCATATCAACCGTTACATCAATGGATGCAGGAAGCTTTTTCTCTTCTGCAAATCCTTTTTGTACCGCTACTGCTGCGATTTGAGCGAGTGTGTTGACGATTGGCAGGTCAATCTCGTACTTGTAATCTACGCCGACCTGAATGTTTTCGATCAGCTCACCGCTTTCAAGCGCGAACTTTCCTACATAATACATACCCGCACGTGCTGCCGGGGAATCAATCGTTACGATTAAGTTCTCCTGAAGGTTGCGTACAATCGTTTCAGGGGCCTGTTCTTCACTCCATGGCAGCTGGTCCACGGCACAGTTTACGTTCGGCTGCTGAAACAAACGGCCATCGATATAAATGTCATGCTCACTGTTTCCGTTATCGTTACCTACTAAAAATTGAAATTGCATAGTATCTATTCCTCCTATTATTTTATCTAAAACTACCTGGTGACACAAGGTGTTACTCAGCCATATACTGCTTTATGTATCGATATTTCCTGAAAAATAGAGGCACTGGAATATAGATGGCTGAAGTTCTACTATATAGAACTTCGAACGTTTTGGATAGATTCCGACACTCTTATGCTTAATAATATTTGACAATTTTAGAATAACACCTCTATTTTTTAAGAATTTCTCCAGACTGAACCTTCTGAATCTTTCCTGCAGCCCCTTGGGCGTTCATATCGTAAGCTATATCGCCCTGCGCTACGGCATTGTCCAGCTTATCCGGCCAAGAAGGAACGATGTGTGGGACTCATCCCTTCGTTTACATGTTTGCGGTTGTATCGGGTGCCGATCTGCGGTGTTTTTTTCATGTTAATGCTAAAAAATGATAAAAGCAGCCTCGAATTTGAGTATTGCTCTCTTGTTTGATTGATGCAGCCTCTTTCTTCTGTTTTGATGGACAATTGATGCCTGTCATTCATCCATGTAAAAAGTGTCTAAATCATTCCCAGGAGGATGATCCAAACTTTTATTATCGAACCGGATAAGCTCGACTAATTAAGACCGATTTTGACACAATCATTTTTCAAGGCACGCTAGCTAAAAGTATAAATTCTGCTCTTCCCGCCCATAGTAAAGACGAAAAGGAGGGATCGTACGATGAACAAACAGCGTGCACAAGAGATTGCCTCATCCCCGGTAATGGCAAACGTTACATGTGATGGTGTACCAATTTACATCCAGCATGTTGACGAGCAAGGAGAAACGGCCAGAATCTACCCGCTCGGACAGCCGGAAAATGAAAAGCAGGTTTCTCTCAGCAGTTTAATGGAACAGTAAATGCCCCTTTTACAGGGGTATTTTCTTTGTTTGGAAGAAGAATGATTAAGCTTGGAATAAGAGCGGGAATAGTACATAATGTTGAAAATAACAGCTGATTATTCTGAGGTGATCCCGAAATGCTTCATTTAGATAAAAATCATAACCCGCAAGAAAACAAAGAACTCATTGCTTCTTTTTCTGAGAATAAAGAAGATCTAAAAAGCCTGTTGAACCAGACAGACAACCTATTTCAGGAACTGAATCCTCTGCCAGAACCAACTCATTCTCCATCCTTTTCTTTTAAAAACCTGCTGCATGGTCTTCCGAAGATCTTGCTTTCCACAGCATGGCATAAAAACAAAGAACCGCTCCCGCAAATTGTAACAGATCAAGAGGGAGGCATCTATCCCGACTGGAAAAAGAAGCTCGATCAGGCATTTATTCAGCTGCAAAGGGAGATCGAACAAGAGAAAAATGTCCGGGATTACGGTGCAGCTGGCGACGGTATCACCGATGACACAGAAGCGTTCAAAAAAGCCATAGGAAACGGCAATGTAAAAGTTGTTGTTCCCGCAGGTGTATATGTCACTCGGGGAATCCGGCTCCCTTCCTATACAATGCTGATCGGTGCGGGTAAGGGAGCGACCACCATCAAGCTTCATGATAAGGCGCCCAGGAGCCGTCAGCTGTTGACCAACTCCAGCCACTGGAAAGGCAACCATCATATTTATGTCCAGGGGATGAGCCTGGACTGGAATGTGGAACGTTTGGATCCGAACAAAAAGACAGCTTCAGGCAATAACCAGTCTAGCTGCCTCACGTTTGCTCATGTATCATTTGGATGGGTAAAAGAGGTGGAAGGCATCAATCCCGGTCTGCATTGTTTTGATGTATCATCTGCCGTGTATACCTATTTCGGAGATGCTACACGGGCCCGCAGGAGTAGCCGCTATATTTGGCTCGATCAGCTGAACGGCTATGGTTTTGGTGATGATGGGATCACAACTCATCACAGCGATAATATCCTCATTTCCAATTGCCATTTGTGTGACCCAAGCGGAAGAGCCCACAAAGAAGGATTCTCGAACTCCAACGGGATTGAAGTGGACGATGGCTCTCGAAATGTCATGCTTCTTAACAATTCGACCACACGATGCTTCGGCGGAGTGGAGATCAAGGCACACCATAATTCTGCAGCCGCGAGCAACACACAGATCATCGGGCATATCTCGATTAACGACAACCGTTCTTATAATTTCCGCCATATCGGCCACCACGTTGAAACGGATACTGAATCGAAGACGGCGTTTAATATTAAAGCCAGCCATATCGTGGCGGTTGCTCCAATTCGGACTCCTTTATACAGGGACTCAACACCCCGGGCAATGGTGATCTCTGCTTACAAAAACGTGGCCATCAACCATTTTACCGTCATCGGAGATTCTGAATATGATTACCGGGGAGAGCCGGTCATTGCGGTCCAGTACCGATCAAGGAACATTATCCTTCATCATCTGAACATCCGGGATTTTAAAACGGCAGGGGCCGATATTAAAGTATTTGGCGGTCCTCATGGGGCAGACTCGGTAGAAATTCGAAAGGTGAAAATACAAAACTCTGCCCCAACTGCCGTTTACATCGGATCTAATATACAGTCCATTAGAATCGGTGATGTTCAAGCTGTTTGCGAAAAGGGAAACAAGGGTCTCGTCGTTGATCATTCCAACGCAAAAATTGAAGATTTCCACTCACTCGGCTACAAAACTCCCATTTCAATCGTTAATACGTAGCAGGCTTTATAGGAATAATGGGACAAGTTCCTCAGACTTGTAACCGTTTCTTAACATTTTTCCAATATTTTCCCCCTTTTTCTTCATATCTCCTTAACAATAAAGTGGTTTAATGAGTCTGAACACTCAATAAGGGGGAAACAATATTGAAGAAAAAAGTTTCAATCGGATTATCCTTGGCGATCATGGCCTCAAGCGCCATTCCAGCCTTTGCTTCATCTGACCAGCACCATCGCTTTTCCCATAACCATAATCAAATCAAGAGCATAGAATTCGAATCTATGAAAGCACCAAGCACGATTGAAAACATGGTAAGAACCTATACAGAGGCAAAAGTGAAAATTACGTACAAAGACGGTACGGTAAAAGAAACTCCATTAAATTATAATCAGCTATTCCTATCCAAAGATAAAATTGTAGACAACAAAGGCGAAAAGATTCCTGCAGGTACACCTATTGATGCAAAAGGCAATCCTATCGTTGATCGAAGCGTGCCTGACAAGCCTTCGTATTATGTTTCTGACGCACCGGATTCCAATAGTTTTATTACAATTGCAGGAAAAGATTATATTATTTCTCATTATGAGTATGATTCCATGGATAATGCCGGAAACGAAATTAAAGGACTTCCTGCATCCATGACACTGACTCAAGTCGACCGAGATAAAAAAACAGGCAAGCTTACAGTTAACCATGCCAAGAAAATTGATTTTTCTAATGTGAATGGTTTATGGACACCTTGTAACGGCTCCACAACAGATTGGGGAACTCACCTTGGATCTGAAGAATATGAACCGGATGCCCGTGCGTTCGAAGATTCTTCTTCTGATTCCTATCGTGATGTCACCAATTTTGCACAGCACTACTTTGGAGACAAATCAAAAGCCAATCCTTATTTCTATGGATGGATTCCAGAGATCTCTATTCACCCCAACGGCAATACCAGTGTGGTAAAACATTACAGCACAGGACGTTTTTCCCATGAAATCATGCAGGTGATGCCTGATCAAAAAACAGCATTGTTTGGAGATGACGGCGGTAATACGATGATGTTTATGTATGTCGCCGATCAGAAGAGAGACTTCTCTGCAGGGACTCTATATGCGGCAAAATTCAAGCAAACGTCTTCAGATAACGGCGGCGCAGGAGACTTGCAGTGGATCAAGCTTGGCCACTCAACAGACAAAGAAGTAAAGAAAATAATCGATAAAGGCACGAAATTCAGCGATATCTTTGAAACTTCGGCTCAACCTGCTCCTGGCTTTAAAGCGATAAAAACAGCTGCAAGCAAGAAAGTAGAGTATCTTAAAGTTAAGCCAGGCATGGAAAAGGCTGCAGCATTCCTAGAATCACGACGATATGGCGCATTGCTTGGTGCAACTTCTGAGTTCAATAAAATGGAGGGAATTGCCGTTAATAAGGCTGGCCATAAAGCCTATATCGCCATTTCATATGAAAACGGAAGTATGAAAAAAGAGGATATCAGCGGCGTGCAGGATGACATCCAAATGCCGGTTCTTGACTCTGGAACAACCTTTGAACTAGATTTGAATGCCGATCAAAAAGACCATAGCAGCCACAGCATCAATAGCCGCTATGCGCCTTCAAAAATGAAGGGTCTCCTTGTCGGTGAGGATCTTCCAAAATCTGATGCATACGGCA
Organism: Fictibacillus sp. B-59209; assembly: GCF_036216745.1. Lineage (NCBI taxonomy): Bacteria > Bacillati > Bacillota > Bacilli > Caryophanales > Fictibacillaceae > Fictibacillus > Fictibacillus sp. B-59209. The sequence continues at coordinate 21,676 of NZ_JARMMC010000013.1, forward strand.
ATACTGCCAATCCGGATAAAATAGCGAATCCAGATAATCTTACCTTCTCCAATGACATGGACACGCTATTTATCGGTGAAGACAGCTCGCATCACACCAACAACTTTGTTTGGGCCTATAATGTTAAAACGAAAAAACTTTCAAGAATACTTTCTGTTCCAGCAGGGGCTGAAGCAACGGGCTTGCGAGCGGTTGATCAGCTGAAGACTTCCCGCTATTTGCTTAGCAACTTCCAGCACCCGGGTGAAGATCTGGATGGAAAACAAATTACAGCAGTAGATAAGGAAAAGCTCGAAGATGCCATGAAAAAAGGCATAGGAATCCAGGAAACTGGCGGAGTCGGCTACCTCTCAGGACTTCCATCAGGAGATTTGAAAACAAAATAAGCTTTATGATAAAAGCCCTACCCCGTATGCGGGATAGGGCTTTCTTTGTATTATTGTGCTGGCAGCTGTTGTTCTTCTATCATCTTTTTACAGACTTGATAGCACTCCTCAATATGAGAATTACCGAGATATTTCATCGCAGCAAAACTGATACCGGCCGCTACAGCCTGTCCTACAAAAGGTACGAACTTCGTGACCTGTTTGACTGCTATGCGTTTACCTGCCTTTTTTAATAAAAGAGAAATCATCTGTTTCGTTACGACTCTGCCAGCAAACTGGCTGCCCGCTGACGTAATGAGTACAATGATTTTCCCTTTCAATGTTGCATCCATCTTCTCAATCTGGCCGGGCGCCAAGCCGAACTTCTCATTAATGGTCGGGAGCAATTCCATCATGATCGTGATGTCCGCACCCACATCCACTCCGGGAATCGGGATAACAGCGGCCGCCGCAGAAGCTGACGCTCGTTTATTAACCAGCACTCTACATTCCGTTCGGATGGCTTCTAGTTCTTCTATCGTTTTAGGTATCATGGTTATCTCCTTTTATGTAAAGCTTTGCTCTAGATTATACCCAAAACTATATGATGAATAACTAGTATTGTGCACTATTCGACCTATCAACCGCTCACTAATCACTGCAGAAAAGTAATCCAAATAAAAAGAAGACCGACAAAAGTCGGGTCTTCTTTACAGCGCTATTGCGCTTTTTCTTTTTTAATCTGTTTGCTTCTCAGCTGTCCGCATGCGGCATCAATATCAGTACCGTGCTCCTGGCGGATTTTGCAGTTGATGCCCCGTTTTTTCAGTGTATCGTAAAACGTCAGCACAGACTCCTCCTCGCTTCGCTGATATTGGCTGTGTTCGTCTACTGGATTGTACGGAATCAGGTTGACGTAGACCTTTTGCTTTTTATCCTGGAGCAAATCAGCGAGTTGTTCTGCTTCTTCCTTATGATCATTAACATCTCTTAATAAAATGTACTCAATCGTAATTCTCTTGTTTGTTTTTTCTAAATAATAATCCAAGGATTCCATTAATTTTTCAATAGGAATCGCCCGGTTTATTTTCATGATACGTGTCCGTAATTCATTATTCGGTGCATGAAGGGAGATCGCCAAATTCACGGGTAGCTGAGAGTCAGCAAATTCATAAATCTTGTTGGCGAGTCCGCTTGTAGAAACCGTGATATGACGTGCGCCAATCGCGAGTCCTTTATGATTAATCACCACTTTTATGAAATCAATCATATTTTCAAAGTTATCAAATGGCTCTCCAATTCCCATGACAACGATATGGCTCACTTTTTCATCCTGATTTCTTTGATCAAGATGAAGCTGGACGTTCATGATCTGCTCGACGATCTCACCGCTCGATAAGTCGCGGCTTTTGGCCAATAAACCGCTCGCACAGAAACTGCAGCCAATGTTGCAGCCGACCTGGGTCGTCACACAAACAGACAAGCCGTATTTGTGCTTCATTAATACCGTTTCGATCAAGTTACCGTCCCGCAGCTTGAACAAAAACTTGATCGTGCCATCCTCTGATTCCTGCTTCACATGCTGCTGCATCGTCTGGAACTCGAAGCTTTCTGAAAGCATTTCGATGCATTCCTTTTTTACATCGCTCATTTCAGAAAAGGAAGTGACTCGTTTTCTATATAGATATTCCCAAACCAGGGATGCTTGATATGGTTTATGGCCCCGTTCTAATAGCCAGGCAGCCAGCTGTTCAAATGTTAATCCATAGATGGATTCCTTTACCATTTTTTACCCTCTTTTCAAAACATATAATGAACTGCCCCAAAAGACAGCATACTTTTTCGTAACCACCTGTTATCTTACCATAAAAAGTCTGGGTATTCAGTGGCTCTGTTTTGTCTTCTTTGGAACATTCTGACCATCCTTTATCCTTCTTAATCTTGAAAAGCAATGAAAGACATTTGTTTCCAATTTTATGTATAATTGCATTAGGAACTTGCTTAGGGGGGATAGGATGGAATCCCAAAATTACGTGCTGCATGACAAAAGCAATGAATTTTATTGGGAAGGTGCTGGACAGCTTTCAATTAAAACGTTTAGGTATGGCCGGGCCCTTTACAAAACGAACCGGGGTTTCTTTGCGGTGGAAGAAGGCCGATATCTTCTTTTAAATGAAGGTGCCTATACGATTGCTATTGAAGAAGAAACTGAGGTGGAGTCTTTCTGTTTATTCTTCAGAAAAGGGCTTGCCGAGGAAGTGCTGAGGACGTTGAAAGCTGATTCCGACAATCTTTTGTCCGATCCTTTTAAACCGCTAAATTCTGTCGATTTTTTTGAAAAAACCTATCCCTTTTCTTCAGCTCTCTCCACACAAATCGACTATTTCCGGGGAAATATGACTACAAAAAGCGATCCTCTTTGGAAGGAAGAACAGTTTCAGCAATTGATGGAAACGATTGTGAGGGAACAGTTTCATGCAGTTATGGAGACAGAGGCACTGCCTTCGTTAAAAATGGGAACACGGGAGGAACTGTACAGAAGAATCAGTACCGCACATGAATATATACGCGCCTTTTATCAACAGCCGGTAACCTTGCAGCAGATTTCCCAAGCTGCTTTTCTATCGACGAATCATCTCCTAAGGAACTATTCGGCCATCTATGGATGCACACCTCACCAGCACGTCACAGCGCTTCGAATCGAAAAAGCTAAACAACTATTAATGAAAACAGAAAAGACGATGACCGATATAGCCTTTAACCTGGGATTTGAGACCCCCGCTTCTTTCAGCAAAATGTTCAAACAGCATGCCGGGATCTCTCCGCTACAGTTTCGAAAAAAAGTGATTTTGGATAAGAAATAGCAGCAACAACCATTTATGATGAAGAAGAAAGAACAAAAGAGGAGAGATGGTTAATGGAAGCAACAGCGATACATAAAATTGGACAGATTGGAGTTCCTGTAAAAGACCTGGAAAGAGCCGTTGATTTTTATCAAAACGACTTAGGGCTTCAACTCCTTTTTCAAAACAAAAACATGGCATTCTTTGAGTGCTGCGGCCTTCGTTTAATGCTCAGCCTGCCTGAGAATGAAACATTTGCCCATCCCAGTTCCGTCATCTATTTCCAAGTGACTCATATTAAGAGTGCTTATGAAGATATGCTTAAAAAAGGGGCTGCGTTTGTAAGCGAACCTCACCTGATTGCTAAAATGGGACAAACCGAAACGTGGATGGCTTTCTTTAACGATACAGAAGGAAATACACATGCCTTGATGAGTGAGGTAGAGGTTTGAATTTGTTTCAATTGATCCCTCTGTTGATCTCCCTATCCCACTTTTTCATTTTTTTCACAAGTGTCGAGTGATCGACTCCTAAATATTCTGCTGCCTTTCTGATGGAGGGTTTCGTGTGAAGCGCATCCATAATCACTCTTTTTTCAAACTGTTCCATTCTTTGTTTGAAAGTATGCGCAGACTCTGAGTTACCATGAATACTATAGTGCGGCGGCAGATCAACCGGTTCAATAGTAAGTGATGGCACCGAAACAATCATGCTCTCAACTAAATTTCTTAATTCTCTCACATTCCCCGGCCAATGATAGCTTTGTAAAATTTGTTTGGTTTCGGGTGATACATGCTTTTCGATATTAAATAGTTTACAGAAATAGGTGAAAAAATGATCCAGTAAGACTTCAATGTCCTCAGGACGCTGGCTCAATGGAGGGATGGCTAATTCTATCACTTGCAGCCGGTAATATAAGTCTTCTCGAAATTTTCCTTTCTCCACTAACTCTTTCAAATGTTTATTTGTTGCTGAAATGATTCTAATGTCTAGTTGTTTTACTTTGCTGCTGCCTAATTTTTGAATTTGTTTCTCTTGCAGGACACGAAGCAATTTGACTTGCAGAGACAATGGAAGTTCCCCTACTTCATCCAGCAAAACTGTCCCCTTGTCCGCCAGTTCCAGCAGGCCGACTTTCCCTTCCTGCCTTGCTCCGGTAAACGCCCCTTTTTCATAACCAAAAAGCTCAGATTCCAGCAGCTGTTCAGGGATAGCCCCGCAGTTCACTTTAATAAAAGGCATATCTTTTCTGTCACTTAATTGGTGAACTAAATTAGCAATAACCTCTTTACCCGCTCCTGAAGGACCAGATAGCAATATACTTGTTGGGTATGAAGCGATTTGTTTTACTTTTTCTATAATTCCCTTCATTTGAATGCTTTGAAAGACTACTTTTTCATCATTTCCCTCCGTGGAAAAGGTATATCGATTCTGACTCATTTCAGAAAAGCTTTTTGCCTTCTTCAACTCATTTGTCAGTTCATTTAGCTGAGTAATGTCTCTGACACTGGTTACAACCATTTGAATCTCGCCTGATTCATCGAAAACGGGAGTTCCCGTGACCATGACATCTTTTTGCTGGCCGATTCGCTGAAGAATCGATCTGCGTTTTTTATCCTGCAGGACAAGGAGTGAGACAGATTGATCAAAGTAGCCGTGGTTCATCAAATCGCCCATGTGATGACCGATAAGTCTTTCCCTCTTGATTCCTGACATAGCCTCGTAAGCTGAATTCACAATGAGTGTAATTCCTTCACTATTAACGACATAAATGCCATCCGTAGAAAATTCGATGATTTTTTCCATTTGCTTGAGTAATGAACGATAATGTTCGATTTGAGAAATATTCTGAATAACACTCACAGCACCAATGAGCTGATTTTCCTTATATAAGGGAGTTTTATTCACCATACATTGCAACCCTGCTATCGTCATTTTCGCTCCGAGTGTGCTCTTGCCACTATTAAGAACTTGGTGGATTGGTGAATTAGGAACAAAATCACGGATATCTTTGCCCACTAAGTCCTGGTGTTCTTGTTTTATTAGTTTTTGTGCTGAGGAATTTATGAATAAAATCCTATTATTATGGTCCACTACAATGACCCCGTTGGACATCGAGAAGAAAACGCTTTCTAAAATTTCTTTGTTCACAGTAAGTGGTTTCATCGGAATCTCTGCCTCCTGCAAGAAGCGGTGAAAATTATCACCAAACGGTGACGATTTTCACCGTCTTTAGTCTCTGTTGCACCAACAATTCTTTTTATTATGGTGAATTTTATCACCATTATTTGCTTTAGACAATGTAAATTCTTATATAAAATAAGCATTTTTAATATTGGCATGAATCTTGCATTATAAAAAGGCAAGGAGGTTGAGAATGGAAATTAAAGAGTTATTCATTAATGGTAAATGGGAATCAAAAGAAAGAACCTATGCACTGCACTCTCCTTATAGCGGGGATGTTATTGCTAACATTAGTATGGCAGATGAGGCAGATGTAAAAAAAGCCATTGAAGGAGCAAAAACAGCCTATGAAACGATGAAAGTGATGCCTGCCTATAAGCGCTCAGAGATTTTGCTGAATGTTGTCCAACTTCTCCGTGAAAGAAAGGAAGAGTTGGCACGAATTGTTGCACTTGAGGCCGGTAAGCCCATTCGAACAGCACGTGGCGAAATTGACCGCACCATTGCTACCTATCAATTTGCAGCTGAAGAGGCAAAACGGATCTATGGAGAAACCATTCCAATGGATGCCGCTCCTGGAGGTGAGAATCGTCTAGGATTTACATGGAGAGAACCATTAGGTGTTGTCGTTGCAATCAGCCCCTTTAATTTTCCGGTTAATCTCGTCGCGCATAAACTAGGACCAGCCTTTGCTGCGGGAAATACAGTTGTATTGAAACCGGCTGAACAAACACCTTTAAGCGCGTTATTAATCGCTGAGATTTTCAAGCAAGCCGGCCTTCCGGATGGAGCTCTTCAAGTGATAACAGGCAGCGGAAGAGAGCTTAGTGACGCTCTTATTACTGATGAAAGAGTTAAAAAAGTAACCTTCACAGGGAGTGCAGAAGTAGGTAAACTGATTAAATCAAAAGCCGGATTGAAGAAAGTAACATTAGAACTTGGTTCCAATTCAGGGTTAATTGTTGAACCGGATGTCCCGCTGGAAAAAATTGTGCCCCGATGTGTAGAAGGAGCATTTTCCTTTGCAGGCCAGGTTTGTATTTCACTGCAAAGAATTTATGTTCATGATTCCATTTATGATGAATTTTGTAAGCGTTTTATTGAAGAGGCAAAAAATTTAACAGCCGGCGACCCTCTCGATGAAAAAACCGATATTAGTGCCATGATCAACCTTAAGGAAACAGAGCGAATTGAGTCATGGGTCCAGGAAGCAAATGAGCAGGGAGCTGACATTGCACTAGGCGGTAAACGCGACGGTTCGGTCTTCCCGCCAACCGTACTATTGAATGTGAAAAAAGATATGGCGGTTTCCTGCCAAGAAACATTTGCTCCCGTTGTCTCAATCGTTCCCTACCGTGAGCTGGATGAAGCCATCCATATGGTCAATGATTCTTCGTATGGATTAAATGTGGCTATCTATACCCAAAACATTCTTCATGCAATACATGCGGCCAAAAAGCTGGAGTCAGGCGGAGTCATTATTAATGATATCCCAACCTTTAGGCTGGATCATATGCCTTATGGCGGAGTAAAGGACAGCGGCTATGGACGTGAAGGAATTAAATATGCCGTTGAAGAAATGACAGAATTAAAATTCGTTACCATAAAAACAGCATTTTAAGGAGGAGAAGTACTTTGGCAAATATTATTAAACCTAACCCAAAGCTTTATGTAATGGATAATGGCCGTATGAGAATGGATAAAAACTGGATGATTGCGATGCACAGTCCAGCAACAGTGGAGAATCCCAATACACCAGCTGAGTTTGTCGAGTTCCCTGTCTATACTGTACTCATCGACCATCCAGCAGGTAAAATTCTTTTTGATACTGCTTGCAATCCTAGCTCAATGGGGCCAGAAGGCCGGTGGGGGAAAGCAACTCAGCAAATGTTTCCAATCAATATGGGGGAGGAATGTTATCTTCATAACCGCCTGGAGGAGCTAGATGTAAGACCCGAAGATATTAAATACGTAATAGCATCCCACCTTCACCTTGACCACGCTGGGTGCTTGGAGTTATTTACAAATGCGACAATCATCGTTCATGAAGATGAGCTGAACGGTGCCCTTCAAACGTATGCCCGCAATGAAAAAGAAGGAGCATACATCTGGGGAGATATTGATGCCTGGATAAAAAATAATCTTCAATGGAAAACCATAAAACGAAGTGAAGACAATCTTGAATTAGCAGAAGGAATTAATATCCTTAATTTTGGAAGCGGACATGCCTGGGGTATGCTTGGCCTTCAGATTAACATGCCAGAAACAGGTGGGATTATTCTCGCCTCAGATGCTATTTATACAGCTGAAAGCTTCGGACCGCCGATCAAGCCGCCTGGCATTATCTATGATTCACTGGGCTATTCCAACGCAGTTGAGAAAATACGCAGAATCGCGAAACAAACTGGTTCCCAAGTCTGGTTTGGACACGATGCTGACCAATTTAAAACATTCCGCAAATCTACTGAAGGATATTACGAATAAAATAGAGGGGGAAAAACAATGAGTGTCGCAAAGTTAGTTTTCACCCCATTAAGCTACACAGGATGGGGATCACTGAAGGAATTGCTTCCTGAAGTTGCGAAGTATGCGCCAAACAGAATTCTTGTTATCACAGATCCAATGCTGGCCAAGATAGGAATCGCTCAACGCGTAACAGGACCGCTTGAAGAACAGGGCTATTCTGTCACTTTATACACGGACGTCGTTCCTGAACCTCCTGTAGAAACAGGAGAAAAGCTGGTTTCCTTTACCCGTGAAGGAGAATTTGACATGGTCGTGGGTGTAGGCGGCGGAAGCGCACTCGATTTGGCCAAATTAGCTTCAGTATTGGCTGTGCATGATGGTTCTGCAGCTGATTACTTAAACTTATCCGGCTCTAAAAATGTAGAAAAAAAGGGGTTGCCTAAAATCCTCATTCCGACTACATCCGGAACCGGTTCAGAAGTGACAAATATCTCTGTCCTCTCCTTAGAGACGACAAAAGACGTGGTGACACACGATTATCTTCTCGCGGATGTAGCCATTATTGATCCGGAGCTGACCGTATCGGTTCCCGCCAAAGTAACGGCAGCTACGGGAATTGATGCTTTAACCCATGCAGTGGAAGCCTATATTTCAGTGAATGCAAGCCCTGCCACTGATGGCTTAGCCCTGCAGGCGATCCGCTTAATAGGACGATCCCTTCGGAAGGCCGTTACAGATGGAAAAAACCGGCAAGCAAGAATTGATATGAGCAATGGGAGTTATATCGCAGGCCTTGCATTCTTTAACGCGGGAGTAGCCGGAGTTCATGCCTTGGCTTACCCGCTTGGCGGGCAATTTCACATTTCCCACGGTGAATCGAACGCCGTCCTTCTTCCCTATGTAATGGGTTATATTCGGAAAAGCTGCACAAAGCGTATGGCGGACATCTTAAATGCCCTTGGTGGAAATTCTGCCTACTTATCCGAAGAAGAAGCTTCCTATAAATGTGTAGAAGAACTCCAGAGGCTTGTGAGTGATGTTGGAATTCCAGCTGCTTTATCTGGCTTCAATGTACCGGATTCAGCCCTGGAGAGCTTAACACAGGATGGAGTAAAGCAAAAAAGAATCCTGGCCAGAAGTCCTCTTCCTTTATTAGAAGATGATATTAGGAAAATATATCAAGCCGCCTTTAATGGAACGATCGTAGAGCCAACTTAATTAATAAGAAATGTAAAGGGGCTGTCCAAGAAGNNTTCTGGACAGCCCCTTTTTCATTTTCTTTTCATGTCAGCAGATTATTTTAGCTGATGAACCTACAGCAAGCCCTGATTCTAAAACAGCCCATGGAATTGTCCAACTAATAGCAAGCAAAGGAAAATCCAGTAAAATAGAATTCCAAAAAACACCTGCCACCAAATTGATGGATAGGTGTTTCTTTAATAACTAAAATAGTTTTTAATAAATTAGGGAGATCCAAGTAAAAATTTTTATGGTATGATAGTTAGATTGTTTACCAGCCATGTGACACATATACATTCATCTAAGAAAAGAGGCAGTTATGCACGCCGCAGAATTATCCAAGCGACATTGGTTACTCATCTTTACACTTACTTTATTAACATTTGTTCTCGGGACAAGCGAATTTGTTATCGTTGGAATCTTAACAGATATTTCCTCGAGTCTTCATATAACTAATGCGAAAGCAGGTACACTCGTTTCTGCATTTGCAATTACGTTTGCCATTGGCACACCAATCGTAATGTCAGCGACAAGCCATTTTCCAAAGCGTAAATGGATGTTGTTTTTGATAGGATCGTTCATTATCCTGAATGCTTTGTGCGTGTTTTCGACGAGCTACATCATACTCCTTGCACTTCGGATGATGACGGCGGTTGTAACAGGAGTTTTAATCTCTCTTGCTATGATTGTTGCAAGTGAAACCATGCCGATCGCAAAACGCGGACTTGCTATATCCTTCGTTTTCGGTGGTTTTACTCTTGCAAACGTGATTGGGGTACCGATAAGCACGGTCATCGCTCAATGGTACAACTGGAATACAACCTTCCTGTTTACGACTCTTCTGGGGGGAATTTCATTTTTGGCATCTTTCTTCATTTTGCCTAAAATGCACAGTCAAATTCGCAGTTCGATGCGTGATCAATTTTCTTTATTAACACACCCACGAATCTTAATGGCTTTTTTCATTCCATCACTTGGTTTTGGAGCGACGTATGCCATTTATACGTATCTGGTCCCGATCCTGAAGGGAATGGAAGTACCACGCAGTTCAATTAGTCTGATCTTGTTTGGCTACGGATTTATTTCGATTTTCAGCAACATACTCGCTGGTAAAATTGCCAGCTACAATGCTATTGGACGCCTTAGGTTTGTTTTCTTTTTGCAGGCCTTGGTTCTGATCAGTTTATATTGGACGACAAATCACTTTATCTTTGGATTGGTTAACATAGGCTTGATGTCATTAATGGCCATCCTTTTAACAACATCTACCCAGCTTTATTTGATAGACCTTGCCCGTATTTATCAGCCAAAAGCAACAGGACTCGCTGCTTCCCTTATGCCTGTGGCAAGCAATGTTGGTATTGCCTTTGGTTCCGCATTAGGCGGATTTGTTTACCATCAAGGAAACTTGATGAATGTGACATGGGTCGGGGGGCTGGTTGCTATCTTTGCAAGTCTTCTCACGTTCCAAAGTCACCGCTTCGACCAGAAAAAGCATACGAAGGCTGCATAAGATACCATGTAAAAAAGAGCTGCTCAGCAGCTCTTTTTTGTTCTCATCCATTTACGCGATCATGCTTATGATTTGGCGAAGTCCTGCCAAAGCAAATCCCCCTAAATATCGATAAGCAATTAAGGCGACGAGCGGCGATAGATCGATAACACCAAGCGGCGGGATAAAACGCCGAAATATCGCAAAGTAGGGTTCAACCAGTCTGCCTATCCACATGCCCACCTTTGTTGCATGAAATTGAGGAAACCATGAACCGAGAATGAATATGATCATCATCCAGTAATAAATATCGTAAATGTATTGCCCCGCTTGTAAAATGATAGACCCCAATTTTTTTCTCCCCATCTATACGATTTTGGATCTTTATGATTGCCATGCCCTTTACTTTTCTTCTTTACAGCATATACGTTTTATGAACAAATAAGTTTCGCCATTTCTTGTTGACCCTTACCTTAGAGGATCCTTTAGTATAAAAACACGGAAAGGAGGAAGCGATGTGTACACTGTTTAAGAATTGGCAAGATTGGCTCATACAATTGTAAAGACGCTGCATCATTATCACAAATTAAATCCTTTGATTCCGGAGCAATTGTCAGAAGCGGGCTATCGTTTGCCATGAACAGAAGATTGTCGAAGAAATAAAGTTACTATTTGGATTTTAATATGTATTTACCAATTAAAACTAATCTTTTTAGGTTTAGGTTAAATATCAATAATTATATAAAATTAATAAATAGCAAAAACAAAGTCAAGTAAAAAATCAGAATATTCACTTTAACAATTTTCATTAAATGATATATTAGATGGATAAGATAATATTTAATAATTATTAATAAAATAGGAGGATATTATTATGGACGAATCTGATATTTACGAATCTATTGAAATGATTAAAGAAGAGTTGAATAAATTAAATACTACACAGGTGAAAATAGCCCTCTTTGGCCAACCGGGTTCAGGAAAATCCTCATTAATTAATGCTTTAATTGGTGAAGAGGTAGCAAATGTATCTCAAGAAACAGATACGACAGTTACTGAAGATCCATATAAATGGGAGGATTTAATTCTTACTGATTTACCTGGTTATGGCACAAAGAATTTCCCTGCAGATTCTTTTTTTGAGAAGTTTAATGTACTAAGTTATGATATCTTTATTTGTGTTTTTTCAGGGAAATTCAGACAAGAAGATACAGAGTTTTTTAGAAAACTTCAAGCGGAAGGTAAGAAATGTCTATTTGTTAGAAATTCTGTAGATAGCATGTTTGAAAAAGGAAAGACAATCGAAGAATTAAAAGAGGACGTTTTAAGTGATGTTAAAAAACAAGTAGGAAAAGAAGTCAAAGTATATTTTACAAGTTGTCGAACCGAAGAGGGGTTAGATGATTTAACCAAAGCCATCTATGATAACCTAAACACAGTTAAGCAAATTAAATTTTCATTGGATGCGAAAGCATATTCTGAAGATTTTTTAGAGACAAAGAAAAAGGCATGTTATAAATATGTGTATTTAGGTTCCTCTCTTGCTGCTGCGAATGGGATAAACCCTATTCCTTTAGTTGATATTTCAATAGATCTCTCTATTCTAACAGGTATTTTTGACCGTGTAAGGAAATCATTTGGCTTAAGTCAACAAATTATAGAAGAAAATAAATTTTTATATAACGAGAAGTTATTAACTATTGCCAACAATATATTAAAATATTCAACAAAGACCGCAATTACTAAACTGCTTCAAAAAATTGCTAAGGATCAACTTGAAAAGCAAACTGTTAAGACCGTCCTAAAACAGATTGGTAAGAGAATACCACTGATTGGTCAAGGTATTTCAGCAACCACTTCTTTTATTGTTACTTTCGCAGCAAGCAAGAATTATTGTAATGATTGTTCAGAGATAGCTACTGCAATTCTAAAAGATAAACTATACACTAGGACTAATTAAATAAAATCTTTCTATAACCTCTTCTTTCGGTTAGGAAGAACCCCTTCCCAATAAGAATGGGGTTCTATTTATTAAAGATTACGTGACAACGTTTCTTTAGCAATAACTAATTCCATTCTCTGCTTTACCATTATTTCCGATACGGCTCACGGTATCAATTTAAAAGTAGTGTTAACCAAAAAAAAGGTTGTAAAAGCAAGAGAGTATCTCTCTTGCTTTTTTTCACAGTTATTCAAAACATGTCTTTTTTCTATGTTTATGAAGCTACATTTGGCACTCAACATGTGTAGAGTGCTGAATGTAGATTAATAATCAAGAGTAGTGGAAATTCACCTAATAAAAGATACGAGTCAACGTTCATGTTAAAACAATATAATCTTCCTTGAGTACATTTAGAAACGATTAGGATGATTTTCTTGAGTAACATTTAGAAAAGAAAAGAACCAGATTAACTGGTTCAAAATCACTAATTATTTAACTCTTTCTTCCATCTATCTATATCTTCTAACGTAAATTTAACAATTTCAATCCTTAATAATTCATTCGAGATTGCTGGTTGAAAAGCCTCTATGATACGTTCAGGACGAATATGTTGGCGTCCTTCATATTCTGCAGGGAATTCTGGTATTAATAGTATCATTTGTGCTTTTATATGCTTCGCTTTACTATAGTAATTTATCTTTGATAACTGTACATATATTCGATCTAATGTCATTGGGGTGATTGTTAATAACACTTCAAAGAAAAATTCTTTAATGTCTGTCTTAAGATAAGCATCAAAGATAATTTTGCGTTCCATAATAGGATCTAATCCTTGAAAAGCTGGTGCAAATTGTACTTCTCTTATAATGTTTACTTCAGGAATTTGATGCTTATTAAGGTATTGATCTATTGATTCCTTTTCAGTAAATTTATAAAAGTCCCTCTTGCTAAATTCCGGTTTCTTTGGTTCTGTAACCGTTATAGTACCTGATAAATCTGGTGTAGTTGTATCAATTACTGCCGAAGCCCCGTTATCGCTTTCGGGTTCCTTGTCCTCTTCGGCCTTTATTACCCCTAACATTTGAAGTAATTCAGGTGTTACTCCGTTTATTGTATTGTTAGTTTGGTGTTGATTCTGATTAATTAATGTGGTCATTTTAATTATATGGTCTCTTAAATCAGCATTTTCCTTCTTTGCCTCTATTATTTCTTCTTTCTTTTCGGTAATTTCCCTTGAAAGAGATAAATATTTACCCATACTTAAGTTATCGAAGGATTCAGATAGGATTAATAGTGTTATTAGTATAAACAATGTTATATATTCTGGTGTCAAGCTGTATGTAGGTGTCCCCATCAGAAACCCTGCTGTAATGATTGCTAATAAATAAAGTATGAATATAATTAATAAGATTCTAACAAACCAATTTACTTTTTTTACATCTGTCTTATCCAAGACTACCATCACCTCTTTGGGTTATTACTAAAGAATTTACTAATCTATCAATATACATAGATTACTAATGTATTATATCTAATTTTGGGAAATAATTGAAATATATATTTCTGTTATTTAAAAATAAATGCCCTCTAAGTTCTCAGGGTTTAACGTTTTTGTTAAAATATTGTACTACAATCCCATTATTGTTTAACATTTTGACGTTATATATGATAAGAATCTCAAGATTGATTTAGAGGGAATGTTCGAGTTACCTCAGTATAAAAAAGACGGGAAAACCCTCTCCCGTCTTTTATCTTAGCGTTGTAAAATATCCTCGATAAGGGGATCTATACCTCTTTCAATCAGGTTTTGAATCATTCTTTGAGAACTAAATCTGTTTACTGAGAAAGCAATATACGACAGAATTTTGGCAGATTTTTCTTTAGTTAAATATGAAAAGTCGTCTTGTAGTATTGAGAATGCAAAATCAGCAACAGGGTCATACGACTCAAACATAGGACACGCTTTCGGAAAATTGTTAGCAACTGCATTAATAACGTAATTCTCATTTTTTTGAAGTTCACCATACTGGGTACGGTGAGATTTACACTGGTAGCTTTATTAACTACTTGATTTAATTCATGTATTTCATCATTAGGTTTTTTTGTTAGAATAATTGCTTATCTGGAAATCGTTTACTCATTTTTATCAACCCTCTACGTTTATAGTCCCAACTCCTGTAAATACTTCTCCATTTGTACTTCTACTTCTCTAAGTTCCTGTTTGATCTTTTGAATATTTGTTTTCACCTCTGCCATATTCACTGGGTCTTCTTCTTCAAAAGAATCAACATAACGAGGAATATTAAGTTAAATTCATAAGTGTAAAAGAAGGCGAATATGGTCCCGCTCATTCCAATTTGCAATTCAATATATTATCTTCAGTAGCTCAGTATCAAAGGGAAGAATTAGCAGAAAATGTTCAAATGGGCATGATCACAAGAACAAAAGCTGGCCTTTGGAATGGCGGTAGTATTTTGGGTTATAAAAGTGAAAACAAAAAATTAATAATAATCCCAGAAGAAGCTCATATAGTAAAAATTATCTTCCAAAAATGTGTTAATAATGGTTGGGGAATTAAAAAAATAACAAATTTTTTAAATAAAATGGGCTATTTAAGTAAAAAAAGGAAACCTTTTTCAATAGGTGCTGTCAGTACAATTCTTAAAAACCCCATATATAAAGGCTATCTGAGATATAACCAAGTTACAAATTGGGAAAGAGATAGAAGAAAAGGGACTAATCCTAATCCCATTATTGTTCAAGGGATTCATAAAAGTATTATTAATGTAGATACCTGGAAAAGGCACAGCAATTATTAAAACAGCGATCCACAGGTATACCAAGACAATATTCAGGGACATTTCCATTAACAGGTTTATCAAAATGTCCTGAATGTGGTTCATACATGACCAGCATGTATGGAGCAAAACGTAAAGACGGTACTAAAAAACGATACTATGTCTGTGGTCTATACCATAATAACGGGCGATCTATGTGTAATCCTAACTTAATACCTGCCGATTTCTTAGAGAAAGAAGTATTTAAACGTATTTCAGGAGTATTAAGCTCTAATATAATAATGAATGAATTGACTCAGCGTATTAACGATTAAGAATTCTTTTGTTACGGAAACAAATGATACTTCGCTTCTCGAAAAACAACTTCATTATTTAGAAGAAAGAAAAAGAAGAATTCAATATGAGATTGAAACTGAATCTGGAGCATTTACGAAAGCAGAAGCGATAGAACGTATTCATGAACTTCGCGATAAAATAGAGAATATCAAAGTACAATTACAGTCATTCCAAAAAGATCCACACATAGAACAATATTTATCATTAAAACCCGTTACAGTTGAAGTAATTCGCTCACAAATTGAGGACTTTATGGAACTATCCAAAAAATTAGCTCCTAAAGAATTTCGAGAAATCTTACAAGCTATAATCAAAAGTATCGAGGCTACAAAAACCGAAGTAAAGAATATTCATTACTCATTTATTGTCGGAACTCAAAAGCAAGAAAGAATGGATCTCATAGATCCATCCTTACATATAAGTTCCTCATTTCCTTTATTACAAGTAACTCACTATGAAAAAATGCATTACCTATTTGTGATAAGGTTCACCCCGATTAATCCGAAACGCCCGATAAATCTGCTCCACCAGCACGAGCTTCATTAACTGATGCGGATATGTGATCCGGCCAAACGATATTTTTTCATTCGCCCGTTTCATGACTTCATCACTGAGACCCAATGACCCTCCGATCACAAAGGCCACTTTGCTTTTTCCGTAGGTCGCCAGCTGGTCCAGGTTTTTTGCAAGATCCTCTGAAGAAATCAGCTTCCCCTCAATCGCCATGGCAACAACATGAGCATCCTGTGGGATTTTCGCCAGGATTCGCTCACCTTCTGCTTTTTTCACGATCTGCATCTCCTGATCACTCAAGGTTTCAGGCGCTTTTTCGTCCGTTACTTCGACAATTTCTATTTTGGCATATGGACCGAGCCGCTTTACATATTCATCAATTCCCATTTTTAAATACTTTTCTTTCAGTTTGCCAACGGTTACTACTAAGATATTCACAGGGGAAAACTCCTTTTATAAACAACTTATCCACAAAAGTTATCCACATATACACAAAATCTATCCACATTTAGTATAGGATCACTCGTTCGATACTTTATATATGGCCTTTTTTTCGCAATACGTACATGTTGTTGATAACTTTTCTGATTCTGTTAATAACTCCAGATTCGGATAGATTTCCAATTCATCAACGATCTCATCGATCCCGATATCCACATGTTCATCGCAGCAATACTTTTTCAACAGACATTCTCCTTTGTTATCCACATGATGATCTCTTCGTATTTTAACACAAAGACAGCCACTCCTATTCCATATCCTGCAACATTTAAATCACCTTTACACGCTTCATCCAAGCAAACACAAAAAAGAGCTTCCAGAAAGTCATAAACTGACCTTCTGGAAGCTCTTTTGTTTAATCTACAGTGACAAGTTGATTGTAGTGGAAGGTTCGAGACTCCTGCGGGACTAGCGTGACAGATGAAACCCGCAGGCGCAAGCGCCGAGGGGTTCAGCGCACGCCCCGCGGAAAGCGAGAATCCTGGAACGGAAATCAACTGCTTCCAGATAAACAACCTGCTTTACAGCCCCTTCTCTTATGAAGACTTCTGAAGACCCAGTTTAATGGTCGTGGTTTTCTTTTTGCCTTTGCTGTAGTACGTAATTTTCATCTTATCGTCTACTTCTTTTTTCGTATACAGGTATTTGCGAAGCTCCAGTGGAGAGCCGATCTTCTTGTCATCGAGTGCGACAATAACATCCATCTCTTTGATCCCTGCCCGGTCAGCTGGTGATAATGGATCAACATCCATAACCACGACACCTGATTTAACACTTGGCGGCAGCTTTAACGTCGTTTGACGGTGATAGCTGCTGACTTGTGATAATGGGATAGGGCCAACTCCCAGGAATGGGCGTTTAACTTCGCCGTAACGCTCAAGGTCAGCGATAATCGGCTTAGCTGTATCAGAAGGGATGGCGAATCCAATTCCTTCTACTTCCTGCTGTGCAATTTTACTGGAGTTAATGCCGATAACCTGGCCGCCGATATTCAGAAGGGCGCCTCCGCTGTTACCAGGGTTGATCGCCGCATCCGTTTGGATAACTTCGGCTTGCCAGTCCGGATTGCCGTCCTCATCGCTGTCAACTGGCATTGTTCGGTCAGCACTGGAGACAACCCCCTCTGTTACAGAGCCTGGAAATGTTCCGAGCGGGTTACCGATTGCAATGGCAGGCTCACCCGGTTTCAGTGAGCTGGATGACCCAAATTGAGCCACTTTTTTCACCCTGCTGCCGTCGATTTCAACTACCGCCAGGTCCATCAGCGGGTCCGTACCGCGCAGTGTGCCCTTCAGCTTCGTGCCGTTACTTAGTGTAATCTCAAGGCGGCTGGCACCTTTTACGACGTGATTGTTTGTCACGATATAGGCTTTTCCACCTTCTTTTTTATAGATCACACCTGATCCTGAACCGGCAGCCTGCTGGCCTTGGTTCCAGAACTCACCTTGCTGGATGTTCAGCACTTCGACAACTGCATCCCGTGCCTTACTGACAGCATCAGTGACGTTGGTCGTGACGTTCACATTCACGTTTTTGTTGATCCCGTTTTGCTCATTAACGCCGGCATTATCTTCATTGCTTGAATAGTTATCAGGCAGGAGCCCCATGCCTCCAAGGGCAGGAATTGAAAATAATATGAGCAGGCCGCCTAATATAGCGCCTACAAGAGCGGCCAGCAAAAATCCGCCTCGGTTACCTTTTTGCTTTCTTGGACTAGATTCATAATCGTCATCATAATAGCCCATTCCCTGCTTCACCGTTCCTTTCAACAATAAAATGAATGCTGTAATGATTTTTTATTTATTATAAAAAATCAAATCCCTAACTTAAAAAATA
The DNA here is from genome assembly GCF_036216745.1 of Fictibacillus sp. B-59209. NCBI lineage: Bacteria > Bacillati > Bacillota > Bacilli > Caryophanales > Fictibacillaceae > Fictibacillus > Fictibacillus sp. B-59209. The sequence goes on from NZ_JARMMC010000013.1 coordinate 40,191, forward strand.
TGGGTTATTTTTCACACTTTTCCACATTTATTGTTATTTCCTTAAACGGTGTCCCTTAAACAGAGAGCAGTTAAACAAGCACCAAGTCAGTCGGCTGGGCTGCATCCGTATGATAAAGCTGCAGATCTTCACCGATCACAAACCCTTTGTTTTCAAGTGTCTGTTTTACAGCAAGGTGAGCAATATCTTTCATATTGTTGTCTTTACTCAGATGGGCGAGGTAGATTCGTTTCGTCTGGTCGCCAATCAGATCTGCAAGAGCAAACCCGCAGTCTTCATTGGAAATATGGCCGTGATCGCCAAGGATCCTTCGTTTGATGTTCCAAGGATAGCGCCCCATCATAAGCATGTTGATATCATGGTTCGATTCGATCACAAACGCATCGCTGTGCTTTGTGATTCCTTTCATCCGGTCACTGACATAGCCGGTATCCGTCATAAGCGTCAGCTTTTTTCCTTCATGATGGAACACATAAAACATCGGCTCGGCCGCATCATGGGAAACACCGAAGGACTCAACCTCCAGATCACCGAATGTGCGGACCGTTTCCATTTCGAAATCAAATTTCTGTTCCGTATCCACTTCACCGATCAGTCCGTTCATCGCTTTCCATGTTTTTGCGTTGGCATAGACCGGCAGTTTATACTTTCGTGCCAAAACGCCGAGTCCTTTTATATGATCGCTATGTTCATGGGTTACGAGAATTCCGTCCAGCTGATCCAGTTCACAGCAGCTTGCTTTTTCAAATAAGAGTTTCATCTGCTTTGCGCTAAGGCCGGCATCAACAAGCAGGCGCGCATTCCCCGTTTCCACGTAAATCGCGTTTCCGGTACTGCCGCTTGCCAGCACGCTGAATTGCAAACTCATTGTTCAATCCTCTCTATTGTTCTCTGTCAATCTCCTGAATGGAACTGTCTGTTGCGTTCACGAGAAAATGCGCATCCTCCGTTTCAATTGACCACGTTGGCGCATATACCTGCACATCCTCCACATTTGCCAGACTATAATAACCGAGAACAATCTTATTAATTTTGTCACCGCTTGAAAGATGCTGGGTATTAAACAAGCTACCTAATGCTTTCATAGGTGAAATAATTTCCTGCGGCGTACCCTGTCTGTACACAGAAATAAAAGTTTGTGTATAGCGGGTGAGATAGCCTTTTTCATTCCATTCGAACATCACCATTCCGCTCGGGCGGTTCGTATCATCATTCGTATCAAAGAAAAGTGGTTGTCCTTGATAGATTTGTGTAAACCAAATCTTATGGTTCTTCGTGTCTTTTTTATAGAATCGATATTCATCGCCCCGGTAGACGTCATCTTTCAGAAATTGAGAAACATCTTTGACAAGGTCGTTCTTATCCAGTTCCAGCGGCTTTTTTAAGTTAAAAATGAGCGTCGTATCTGTACTGCTGCTGTCCAGCTTACTCGTTTTTGATTTAATCTCGTTCGCTGAAAAAGGAGCCCGCTGACCGCTAATCAGGGTTTGATGGTCTTTATAGCTCTGCGGAAGACTATCTTTATAATCAATATTGTTGTCCGCCAGCCTTTTTTCAAGAGGCTGCTCAGACAGGTACTTGAGATTGCTCTTGTCCATTTTCTGCGAGAGCTGGTACCCGAGAAAGATATTCAGAATCAGGAACGTCAGAATAAAAATCGTCTTAGTTTTTTTCCAATCCATTAGAATTCTCCTCCAGGCCTTTGACTGTCACGGAATAATGGCTGCCAGTCATGGCTTGGTCCATAATTGACAAACCATTTCGGCTGGAGATTGTACACATTTTCCTGTCCTCTTGCATGCGTCATCTCATAGCCGACTGCCAGTTTGTTAACAAGGGACATGTCATAATCCTTAAGAGCAGCCTTAACTTCTGCTGCAGACTGAAGCTTCACTTTTTTCGGTTTGAATGAATATTCATTTTCGTCCATGACGAGCTCTACCAAGGAACGCTGATATTCATTCAATTCGTTGTTCGTCCAGCCGAGTTTCATTTCCATATCACTCTTGATCACTGGAATGCCTCTGACAAACAGCAGAAATTCGACTGAACCGCTTGTAGGGTCCAAATTGTAAAAATAATATGGATTTCCCCAGCCCGCATGGTTATTAATAAAATCAACACTGTTGAAGAGCGGGCTTCTCGTCTGCTGGGTCATATCTTCATCAGGGCCTTGTGTGAAATTGGTATATTTAATTCGATTCGTGTTGCGGTTCACGTCCAGTGCGGAGCTTTCATCAGTATAATATTCTCCGGTGTTGCCGCTCTTGACGTTGCCTGGATCACGGAACAGCGCGTTCTTGTAGCGGTCAATCGTATCACTATTAATGGAACGGGAGAGATAACTGTAGGAGTTAAGCTCAAAGCTTTGTTTTGGGAAATAGAAGCGTCTGGAAACTTCTGCCCCTTGGTCAGTATCGCGCTCCACATCATACGGCTCATATTCAAGCACACCGCTTTTCGCGTTATTGATAATGTTCTTCAAAGAATCAAACGGGAAGGTTGTGCTTGCAGTGATCATCTTCCTCTGTGTATAGGAGATGATGTGCGCCTCCACTTCATTTGTATCTTTTTTATAGAAAATGACACGGTCTGCAGATGGGATAGTAAACGTTCCGCCTGAGGATGTCAGGTTGAAGATCTGGCTGTAGATATCCGCTGTCATATCGGTCGGATAGATGACCTCGATGTACTCTTTATTCTTCAGCTTTTCATCAATGTTCGTTGAAGGGCGATTTCGGCTTTCATAAAACTTCGTGTTTTCAAGCATCTGGTTTACCCGCTCGATAAAATTATCATTGGCGGGCATTCCCCTGTATGAGTTCTTGTCATAATAGATGATCTGGCTAGGCCTGATGACATCCGTAATTTTTTTCGTATCTGTCACTTGTGCTTTTTTCAAAGTCCTTGTTTCTTCCAAATTGCTGTAGTTCGGCTTAAGCGTCCACAGACTCCATGTCATAATCAGGCTTAGCATGATCAAAAAGATCAGTAAGACCGACTTAATGACTTCAAAATTCCGATATACAGACTTTGCCACAGATTTAATAATGTTGTAAATTTTGCTCCACGTCATCTTTTACTCCCCCCTTACCTTTTTTAAAGGAAGGGTAAAATGTATAGTTGTTCCTTGGCCCCATTCACTTTCAGCCCAAATATCCCCGCCATGGGCAAGCACGATTTCTTTTGTGATCGCAAGTCCCAGACCTGTACCGCCTAAGTCCCTGGAGCGGGCACGGTCTACACGGAAAAAGCGGTCAAAGATTTTAGAGACATTGTTTTTCGGGATGCCGACACCCTGATCGGCCACGCTGACCTTAATCTTTCTGCCGTGAAGAGAAGCGGCAACGGAAATCGTTCCACCCTCCGGAGAATACTTGATCGCGTTGGAAATAATATTATCCACGACCTGCGTCATCTTGTCGGTATCGATCTGCACCATAATCGAGCGCTCAGGCAAATTCCTTACAAAATGGAGATGCTCATGCTGAAGCATTTCAAAGCGTTCAATAATGTCCTGCAGAAATTGAACAAGGTCCGTTTGAATAAAATTAAACCGGTAATCCTTGCTGTCCATTTTGGAGAGCTGCAGAAGATCGGTTACGAGGCGGATCATCCGCTCGGTTTCGTTCTGCGTCACTTCCAAAAAGCGGGGTGCGATGTTTTCATCCTGCCATGCTCCTTCAGCAAGCGCCTCCAGGTAGCTTCTCATCGTCGTAAGCGGCGTACGGAGTTCATGGGAAACGTTGAATACGAACTCTCTTCGCTCATTCTCAATCTGCTCCTGCTCTGTCACATCATGCAGAACGGCGATCAATCCGTTTACCGGACCGCCTTCTTTTTGGATCACAGAGAAGTTCGCTCTAAGGACATAATGCACTTTATCTGTACTGAAATCGAGCAGCATGCTCTCATACTCGTTGTACAGCTCGTCCCACGTATACTGGTCATTGAGCCGAAGAAGCTCAAGCAGCGTGTTTCCGAGTGCATGCTGCCGGGAGATGTTCAGCATTTCTTCGGCACGGTCGTTCATTAGTATAATGCATCCGTCCCGGTCGGTGGCAATCACACCATCCGTCATATAAGTGAGGACAGAGCGCAGCTTCCTTCTCTCACTCTCAGTAATGGCGGTCGCTTCCTGCAGTTTTCTCGTCAGATCGTTGAATGTCATCGACAGCTGGCCGATCTCATCATCGCCATAAACCTGCACTTTTCGGGAAAAATCGCCCCTTGCCATAACAAGCGCCTGTTTACGCATATCCGCCATCGGCCTTGTGATTGTCCGGGCAAGAAAAATACCGAGTATCGCTGTTATTCCCAGGGCAATAACCGTACCGGTCGTCAAAATTTTATTAATATCACTGATTTGCTTGTACACACTCTCGATAGACGATTCGACATAAATCGCTCCGAGAATTTGTTTATTCTTGTCGACCTGCTTTTCTTTTCCGGCAATGATCGGTTTCGCCCAGACAATGACCCGCTGTTTTGAGTCGGGGTCATACATTTCGGTCTGAGCCTCCGTGCCGTTAAGAGCGAGCTTAATTTTACTGTTCGTGCTGACCTGGCCGATCAGATTCCGTTTATCACTGCCAAGAACGACACCGTCTTTGTTAAGGACCTGAACTTCCTTGATGTTCTGATCCTTCGTTTCGTTAATAAGCTGTGCAATGTCATCTTTCAGCGTACTGTTCTTGTCCTCTGTTGCTTCTTTCATCTGCTGGGCATCCAGGATCTTCTGCTCCGCATTAAACTCGAAGAAGTCCAAATTATTCTTCAGTGCGTTGTCATAGTTATTCCGAAGATTGGCTTCCAGGTTATTGATGAAATACACACTGATGACCTGCATGGCGATTAAAATGAGCAAAACATAGATCAATACAAATTTAACGTGTATTGATCTGAAAAAGCCTACCTTATCCATTTGTCTACTCCTGATCAGGATTTCGTAAATAGTAGCCTACTCCGCGTCTGGTAATGATCCAGAGAGGATGGCTTGGGTTGTCTTCCACTTTCTCGCGAAGACGGCGGACAGTCACATCTACTGTACGGACGTCGCCAAAATAATCATAGCCCCATACGGTCTGCAGCAAATGCTCTCGTGTCATCACCTGGCCGATATGCTTGGCCAAATAATACAGAAGTTCAAACTCCCGATGGGTCAGTTCAATCGACTCACCGCGTTTCGTTACGAGATAAGCATCTGGATGGATGGTTAAAGAGCCGATCACGATTTCGTTGTTCTCATCAACTTCACGTTCTGTTTCTTGTTGATGGCGGCGCAGATTTGCTTTAACGCGTGCGATCAGTTCCCGTGTACTGAAAGGCTTCGTGACATAATCATCGGCACCAAGCTCAAGGCCAAGGACCTTATCAATCTCTGAGTCTTTGGCTGTAAGCATAATAATCGGGGTATCGTATTTTTTCCGGACCTCACGGCATACTTCCATTCCATCTTTCATTGGAAGCATGATGTCCAAAAGAATCATGTCCGGTTTCTCGTTTTCTATTTTTTCAATTGCCGATACACCGTCATATGCGCACGTTACCTGGAACCCTTCTTTCTCCAGATTGAACTGTAAAATATCCGCAATCGGCCTCTCATCATCTACTACAAGAATCTTTTTGTCCATCCGGTAGTCGCTCCTTTTTGGAAACCGTAATTTCAAGTCTCTTTTATATAAATTGGTTGAATGAAATAGTTTGTCTATCCTTTATTTTACCACAATATCTAAATTCTCCATAACGTCAGTCTTCTCGCTCTGTAAGAAAAGCGGAAGCAACCTGTTTAGGTCCGACAGGCGCTGAATCTGGACATTACTTCTATGTAATCTTCTTTAAATCATAAAAATAATCCTCCTTTTTAAAAAGAGGATCATTCATGATTTCCCCGTAAAGCGGAGCGCTAAATCATCTTTTTGCACATACACGACAAGCACAGAGATCAACAGGAGCAGAAGGGCAACCCTCAGCATCTGATAAAAGGCATAATGCAGAATCGGCACCGCCAGAAACGCAATGAGCCCCGCTACGGTCAAACTTCTTCTGATGGCAAAAAGGAGGAGGAACAGTACAGCTGCCGCCGCCGCGATTTTCCAATCAAAAACAAGAATTCCGCCAATAAAGGATGCTACTCCTTTGCCGCCATGAAACTTAAGCGCAACAGGCCATAGATGGCCCGCTATGACCATGAAGAAAGCGGCCAGCTGCAGGGTCGGAGGGAGGCCAAAATAGGATTTTGCCAGCTGAACAGCCAGAGCTGCCTTGAGCAGGTCTCCTGCAAGCGTCAGAATAAATCCCCAAGGCCCGATTACGCGGCCGGCATTTCGAGCCCCAATATTTCCTGTTCCCTCAGTTCTGAGATCGACTCCCTTTAACCATTTAGCAACAAGATATCCTGTCATAATGTTTCCGATAAAATAACACGTGATCAAATAGAGAACCAGCTGAATCGTGCCCATATATCTGTCTTCCTTCCAACGGCTATTCTTCCTTTGTTCTTACTATATGGGCACCGCCCGCTATTGGTGTAAAAATCAAAGAGTGTATTAAAAAGGCATGCAGAATGGTAGCTGCATGCCTTTTGTCATGATCGATCAGGTATAGTAATTGTAAGTAAAATGGTGGCTCGAGACGGAATCGAACCGCCGACACGAGGATTTTCAGTCCTCTGCTCTACCGACTGAGCTATCGAGCCAAGATTTAGTAATTTCTGTCCGTCGGTCCCTGTCTCTTCCTCTGCATGTGAATCTGACGATGGGTATCCGTCGAGACAACTCGCTGCTTAATCACATTGTGTTGCTCGTGACTGAGCTATCAAGCCGAGAGATTTAGTAGTTCTGTAAAAATCAAGAAAAAAATGGCGGACCCGACCGGGGTCGAACCGGCGATCTCCTGCGTGACAGGCAGGCATGTTAACCACTACACCACGAGTCCAAAAAATAAAATTAATAACTGGGGTTTTTTCATTGTCATGAAAATAACTTGGTGACCCGTACGGGATTCGAACCCGTGTTACCGCCGTGAAAGGGCGGTGTCTTAACCGCTTGACCAACGGGCCACTCTATAAGAAAAAATGGTGAGCCATGAAGGACTCGAACCTTCGACCCTCTGATTAAAAGTCAGATGCTCTACCAACTGAGCTAATGGCTCTTACTGTAAAAGTCGTTTTAACACGACAAGAGTTATCATATCATCATTTTCTCTTTTTTGGCAAGCAGTTTTTTAAAAAAATTGTAGAATTAAGTATTTTCTTCGTTTAAAAGGTTAATTCAGTGCGGAAATTCAGTGTCCAATGCCCTCATTCCTCCTTTACTAGCCAAAACTCATGATTTACTGACCATTTTCTCCATTTTACTGGCCAAACTGGGATTATGGTCAACTAGCGGCACCCCATGAACCAGATTTTCCTCAAAACAAAAACCGGCCCCACATACAGGGCCGGTTCATCAATTTTCTAATGATATTAAACAAACACACCGCGGACCATGTTCGTTTGGTTACGGTCAGGTCCTACAGAGAAGATCGTTAGCGGAATACCAGTCAGCTGTGATACGCGTTCTACATAGTGACGAGCGTTTTCCGGAAGCTCACTCAACGTTTTAGCTCCAGTGATGTCTTCTGTCCAGCCTGGAAGCTCTTCATAGACAGGCTCACATTCGCCTAGAATTTTAAGGCTTGCAGGGAATTCATTGATGATTTCACCTCTGTATTTATAAGCGACACAGATTTTCAATTTCTCAATGCCAGTAAGCACATCGATGGAGTTCAGGGAAAGGTCAGTCAAACCGCTCACACGGCGTGCATGGCGGACAACGACAGAATCAAACCAGCCGACACGGCGCGGACGTCCAGTTGTCGTTCCATACTCACGCCCAACTTCACGAATTTGGTTCCCGATTTCATCATTCAGCTCAGTTGGGAACGGGCCGTCACCAACACGCGTCGTATACGATTTGCAAACACCGACAACATGGTGGATTTTAGATGGTCCGACACCAGAACCGATTGTTACTCCCCCTGCGATTGGGTTGGATGAGGTAACGAACGGATAAGTACCTTGGTCGATATCAAGCATGACACCTTGTGCACCTTCAAAAAGAACACGGCGTCCTTCATCAAGCGCATCATTAAGTACAACAGAAGTATCGCATACATACTTTGCAAACTGCTGGCCATATGCGTAATATTCATCAAGGATTTCTTCTTTCGTGAATCCTTCTGATTCGTAGATTTTTTCAAACAGGCGATTCTTTTCAGCCAGGTTTCTTTCAAGCTTCTCTTCGAAAACTTCTTTGTCCAAAAGGTCTGCAATACGGATACCGATTCGTGCCGCTTTGTCCATGTATGCAGGTCCGATCCCTTTTTTCGTTGTTCCGATTTTGTTGGCTCCCTTGCTTTCCTCATCCAGGACATCAAGGCGAAGATGGTAAGGAAGGATCACATGCGCGCGGTTGGAAATTCTTAGGTTTTCTGTGTGAACACCAAGATCGTGCAAATACTTCAGCTCTTCTACAAGCGCTTTTGGATCGATAACCATACCGTTTCCGATCACACAGATCTTATCGCTATAAAAAATCCCTGATGGAATTAAATGAAGCTTATACTTCTTTCCGTTAAACACGATCGTATGCCCTGCATTGTTACCACCTTGATAACGGGCTACCACTTCTGCTTTTTCAGAAAGATAATCGGTAATTTTCCCTTTACCTTCATCTCCCCATTGCGTTCCGACAACAACTACGGATGACATTACACCAGCACCTCCAAGTGAACTTTAAACTCTGTTATAGATTCTATCATTATTACTAGTAATTTAAAAAACCATGCTTAGTTTATCAATATTCGAGGTGAAAGTCAACAAAACCCGAACATTATAAAATATTTACAGTTTTTCCGTTCGTGTTTGTGTGGGTGGGTGGAGGAGCGTAAAGGGCTTTGTCCTTTACGGCTCCTCAGCGCTGATGACGGGCTTTAGAGGGGCTGTTTTAGCAGCAGCAGGCACTTCTTTTTGGCTGATGGACCGTTTACCCGCGGAAATGAAGTAAATACCCGCCAAAATAATAAAATACCCGCGGAAATCGGACATTTACCCGCCAAAACCCCATTATGGTAAACTAGCGAGCTCCTAGTACTCCTACCACAAGCCCTGGCGAGAGCAACCCGCAGACACCCGCTGCCCTCTCCCTCTATCCTCATCCTGACCCACATAAAAAAAACAGACACTCTCATAACTTGAGAATGCCTGTTTTTGATCTATTTTATGCGCCGGATGGCATACTGCTTTCGTCATGCCTCCGGTCGAGGTTCACGAATTTGTTGTATTCTTTGACGAAGGCGAGTTCGACGGTGCCGGTTGGGCCGTTACGCTGCTTGGCGATAATGATTTCGATGATGTTCTTGCTTTCTGACTCTTTGTCATAGTAATCATCACGGTATAGGAATGCTACGATATCGGCATCCTGCTCGATACTTCCTGATTCACGGATATCAGACATCATCGGGCGTTTATCCTGGCGGGATTCTACGCCACGGGAAAGCTGGGAGAGCGCGATGACAGGTACCTGAAGTTCACGGGCAAGTGCCTTCAGGGAACGTGAGATTTCAGAAACCTCCTGCTGCCTGTTTTCGCCCGCTCTGCCGTTCCCCTGGATGAGCTGCAAATAGTCAATCAGGATCATGCCAAGGCCTTTTTCCTGTTTGAGACGGCGGCATTTGGAACGGATATCTCCAATTCGTACACCTGGTGTGTCATCGATAAAGATGCCTGCTGCCGAGAGGCTTCCCATCGCCATCGTTAATTTCTGCCAGTCTTCCGGGACAAGGGAACCGGTACGGAGACGCTGTGCATCGATATTTCCTTCCGCACAAAGCATACGCATGACGAGCTGCTCGGCACCCATCTCCAGACTGAAGATCGCCACATTTTCTTCTGTTTTGGTGGCCACGTTCTGCGCGATATTCAGAGCGAAGGCCGTTTTACCTACGGAAGGACGGGCTGCGACGATGATCAGGTCATTTCGCTGAAAACCTGCAGTCATGCGGTCCAAGTCAGCAAATCCGGTCGGGATCCCGGTAATGTCACCTTTACGATTATGAAGCTGTTCAATATTGTCATAGGCCGCGACAAGCACGTCTTTGATGGAGATAAAGGCTCCCCCGTTTTTACGGTTGGCCACTTCCAGGATCGACTTTTCCGCCTCATTCAGGACAGCTTCTACTTCTTCTTCACGGGCGTAGCCGTTTGCTGCAATTTCCGAGGCTGCACGAATAAGCCTGCGGAGCAGGGATTTTTCTTCGACAATCTTACTGTAGTAATCAATATTGGCCGCGGTCGGTGAACTGTTTGCCAGGTCACTTAAATAGGAGACGCCGCCGATTTCGTCGAGCAGCTTCCGGTCAGCAAGATCGGAGGTGACCGTAATAAGGTCGACGGGCTCCCCTTTCTCTGACAGATCAAGCATCACCTGATAGATACGCTGATGTGAGGCGCGGTAAAAGTCCTCTGGGATCAAAATCTCTGAAGCGGTAACCAATGCTTCGGGCTCCAGAAAAACAGCTCCCAGGACCGCCTGTTCGGCCTCTATATTCTGTGGTGGAATGCGATCAACAAAAAGATCACTCATAATACTTCCTCCTGAAAAGATAACCTGCTGCAATCAGCAGGGAATATCCTGTTTACAGCAGATGAGACCGGTTGAACCCGGTCCCAGTCATTCTGCTTATTCTTCAACTACATGTACTTTGATCGTACCAGTTACTTCAGGGTGAAGCTTAACGGGTACATCTGTATATCCTAAAGATCGGATCGGATTTGTCAGATCGATTTTTCGTTTATCGATGGTAATGTTCATTTTCTTTAGGCCGTCTGCAATTTGTTTGCTTGTGACGGATCCGAAGACACGGCCGCCCTCTCCTGATTTGGTTTTGAGTTCAACCGTCATTTCATCAAGCTTTTCTTTTAACTGCTTGGCTTCTTCCAGGACGGCTGCCGCTTTTTTCTCTTCGCTTTTCTTTTGGCCTTCTACGACGGAGAGAGCTCCTTTTGTCGCTTCAGTTGCAAGGTTGTTGGGCAATAAATAGTTTCGTGCATAGCCCTCGGAAACGTTTTTTATTTCCCCTTTTTTTCCTTTACCTTTAACATCTTTAAGAAAAACTACTTTCATTCTTCTTCTCCCCCTTCAAAATACTCGTCGATAATAGCTTTAAGTTTTTTCTCGGCGCCATCCAATGTTTCGTTCTCAAGCTGGCAGGCCGCATTGGTTAAGTGTCCGCCGCCTCCCAAGCCTTCCATTATCATCTGCACGTTTACATCCCCCAGAGAACGGCCGCTTATGCTGATCTTTTGATCATGTCTTTTGGCAATAACGAAGGATGCGCTCACATCGTTCATGGAAAGCAGGATATCCGCAGCCTGTGCAATAAGCACCTGGCCGCATTCTTCGCTTGGCTCTGCTTTGGATATGACAATTCCATTTTTATAGGCTACAGCATTTTCAATCAGTTTTGAACGTTTGTTATAGGTTTCCAGATCTTCTTTTAGGAACTTCTGAACGAGTATGGTATCTGCTCCATGGGCCCTTAAGTAGGAGGCCGCATCAAACGTCCGTGAACCAGTGCGCAGTGTAAAGCTTTTCGTATCCACGATAATCCCCGCGAGCAGGGCAGTGGCTTCAAGCATACGCATTTTAAGCCGTTTAGGCTGATATTCCAGAAGCTCGGTCACCAGCTCTGCTGTAGAGGATGCATAAGGCTCCATATAGACGAGAACCGGATCTGCGATAAATTCCTCTCCGCGCCGGTGATGATCAATCACAACGACATGATCGAGCTTGGAAAGAAGACGCTCTTCCATGACCATCGAGGGTTTGTGGGTATCCACGACAACCAGCAGCGTGCCGGCTGTTGAGATCTCAAGCGCTTCTTCCGGTGTGATGAAATGTTTCCAAAGTGAGTCTGTACCTTTGATCTCATTCATCAACCGCTGGACACCAGTATCAAGATCAGATGTATCGAGCACGATATAACCATCTTTACCGTTGACCTGAGCCACTTTCAATATTCCCATCGCCGATCCCATAGAATCCATGTCAGGGCTTTTGTGGCCCATGATGATTACTTTGTCGCTGTCGAGAACAAGCTCGCTCAAGGCGTGGGATATCACACGTGCACGCACTCTCGTTCTTTTTTCCACAGGATTGGTCTTTCCGCCATAGAAACGGACTTTTCCATTCTGCTGTTTAATCGCCACCTGGTCTCCTCCGCGTCCCAGTGCCAGATCAAGACTCGATTGCGCCAGCTGTCCCAGCTCGGGCAATGCAGACGGTCCTGAGGCAACACCAACACTCAAGGTAAGAGGAACGTTTTCCTTTGTGGTCGAATCCCTTACTTCATCCAGGACGGAAAAGCGGTTTTTTTCAAGCTCACTTAAGATCCGCTGGTTGAAAACGGCCAAAAAGCGCTCTGAAGACGTGCGTTTTAAGAAGATTCCATGGTCATTGGCCCACTTGTTCAAAATGGAGGTGACCTTGGAGTTAATGCTGGAACGGAACTGGTCGTCAAGTCCCTGTGTTACCTCTTCATAGTTATCAAGGTAGATGATCCCGATGCATGTCTGTTCTTCTTCATACATCCGCTCAACTTCAATTTGCTCTGTAACATCAAAGAAATAGAGGAGCCGTTCCTCTTTTTTGAAATGGACTACAAACTTCCTTGATTTTAAGATTACGATTTCTTCAAGCGCATCACTTTTTATAAACGGCACTAAATCTTCGGAAATAAGATTAAGCGAGTGGCCGATAAAAGCCTCTTCTTCAACCCATGCCCCCATAAAAGGATTCGCCCATTCAATTTTATAATCTTCGTCATACAGAATGATTCCGATCGGCATTTCCATCAGAGCTTCTTCTCCGACCTTTTTGATGCGATGGGAGAGGGTGGAGATATAATCGCCCAACTCTTCCTGGAAAGAATTTTCGGCCCGCATTACGAAATAGAAGAGCAAGCCTAATAAAAGAAAACCAACTGCTCCAATTATCCATTGATAGTACGTAATGATGCTTACAAAAAGGACCGATATGACGAACAAGGCTATCACGGGATAACCATGCCACCGTTTTAATAAAAACTTAGGCATACTTTCAGCTCCTACTATCAGGTATTTATCCGTTTCTTTAATTCGAACCCTAAGTCAATTATACCTAAGAATTTAACGACTTCCATAAGAATTGGCAGAAAGGAGGAAGTAAATATTACTAGAACAGCTAGAAAAACGGGAAGGGCTTTGGGCCATTGCTTTTTCTTGGCATAACTAAAGATAACGGTAAGCCCTTGTACAACAAGTACGAGGGACAAAATAATATATAGATTAATCGTAAGAATGTAGAGTCCAGACCCATGTTCAGGCCTTGTTAAGGTCAAGACAAGGGCTAAAATATAATACCACAAAAATGATTTTGGAAACGCCCACTCCCGGAACGGCGGAAACGTCCTGTATTCCATCCTCATTCTTTTTAATACAAGTGAAGCCAGCCACTGCGTCAATAATGTAGAGAGCACGGCTCCTATAATAATAGAGATCGGCAGCATATACGGAATCATAGCCACCTGTTCACGCAAAAGGTCAAGCCTCGCCGTTTCGGGGCCGCCATCTTTATAGAACTGTGCGGCTTGATCAATAATTTCGTTAAATCGCCCCTGGGTTACTTTTACGAGATTAAAATGCAATAAATACTTAGCAAAGACAAGCAGCAAAAGCAGATTGAATATGCCGGCAAGGCTTCCGCCGAGCAGTACACCAAAGGCCGATTTTTTTCGCTTGTACAGTTCACCCATCACAATACCGGCAAAGCCTGAAGGAAATGCGTAGATGATGCCGCCGGCTCCCCCTATCCCTCCGGATAACACAAGAGTAACTGCCCAGACTAGCAGCCCTGGTTTCCAGCCGTGTTTGAAAACAAACAGGATAATGGGCAAAGGCAGCAAAAAGAAAGTAAATGCACCGATCAGCGGCAGGTTTAGACTGATAATCATTAAAATAATGTAGACGCCGGCCATAACCGCTCCGTCTACGATTGTTGATGTTTTACGCATGGTTCACCTCTGGCTTTATTGCCTACGGTCTTTATTGTAGTAAATTATTTGCTGTAAATCCAATTATATTAATTAGCTTAACCCCATCGTGCCAAATAAAACATACACAACAGTATCTACCTTATCATGATGGCCGTTATAATGGAACCAGACAAACCGTTTACACGCGGGCTGAATGCGGTATTCTAGATTTAGAGGAGGAGATAGCATGGAACTAACAGTATACTTGGCAGGTCAGATTCACGATGATTGGCGGGAACAGATCAAATCTCAGGCAAAAGAAATGAACCTTCCATTAACCTTTGTTGGCCCGATGGAAGACCATGAACGGTCCGACAACATCGGAGAAGAGATCCTCGGCAAACAGCCGAACGCCATCTTTAAAGACGAAGCTGCATCAAGCATCAATAACCTGCGTACCGATATCTTGATCAACAAGGCGGATGTAGTGGTCGCTCTCTTCGGAGAAAAATACAAACAATGGAACACTGCCATGGATGCCGCCAGAGCAGCCTCGCTGCATAAGCCGCTCATTTTGATCCGGCCTGAAGACCTTCACCATCCTTTAAAAGAACTGTCCAGCAAAGCCAGCCTTGTGGTGGAAACCCCTCAGCAGGCGATGCAGGCACTTTCCTACATCTTTGAAAACTAAAAATGAAAAAGCGGCCAAATCCTTGGATTTTTGCCGCTTTTTTTCATGTTATTGTGAAAGGCTCTTTTCTATAAGATTGTTGCTTAGGGAACCTTTTTGTAAAGAACCTTCATTGATCAGTTGATTGGAGTGCAAGGGGCGAGACTCCGGCGGGACGAGCGTGACAGGTGAAACCCGCAGGCGCAAGCGCCGGAGGGGTTCAGCGCACGCCCCGCGGAAAGCGAGCAACCTGAAACGGAAATCAACCACTCCCAAGAGCACCAAAGGTTACGAAAATAGCCTTGCGAAACAAAAAAACACAGTAAAGAGTAATCTTTACCGTGCTTCAAGACTGAATACTATTCAGTTACGTATGGTAATAGCGCCATGAAACGAGCACGTTTGATAGCACGAGTCAATTGACGTTGGTATTTAGCAGATGTTCCTGTCACACGACGAGGAAGAATCTTTCCGCGTTCTGATACGAAACGCTTAAGAAGATCTACATCTTTGTAGTCGATGTAAGTGATTTTGTTTACAGTGAAGAAACAAACCTTACGACGCTTTTGGCGTCCACCGCGACGTCCAGCCATGAGTATTTCCCTCCTTCTTGTTGAATTTTATATTTATTCGATCACATATGTGTTGTCTTAGAATGGCAAATCGTCATCAGAGATGTCGATTGGAGTGCCGTCATTGGCAAATGGATCATCATTAAAGTTATTGCGCTTTTGGCTCTGCTGCTGTTGCTGCTGGCCATAACCGCGGTCACCTGATGGTCCGCCAAAGTTGTTCCCGCCCTGGCTTTGGTATTGCTGCTGTCCTCCGCCGGCGTTCGCATTCTTCGGCTCCAAGAATTGAACACTTTCTGCCATGACTTCGGTCACGTAAACACGCTGACCTTGGTTGTTATCATAAGAGCGTGTCTGAACGCGCCCGTCTACTCCGGCAAGTGACCCCTTCTTAAGGAAGTTAGCGACATTCTCAGCCGGCTTGCGCCAGATTACACAGTTGATGAAATCTGCTTCGCGTTCACCTTGCTGATTCGTAAATGATCGATTTACTGCCAGTGTAAAGTTAGCAACAGCCACACCGTTTGGAGTATAGCGTAATTCCGGGTCCTTCGTTAAACGTCCAACAAGGATTACACGATTTAGCATAAGAACCTCTCCTCAAAGTTAAAAATTATCTCTCGTCTGCAATTGTCATGAAACGAAGAACATCTTCGTTGATCTTCATAAGACGGTCGAATTCATTGATCGCTTCAACAGGAGCATTTACGCTTAAAAGCGTGTAATAGCCATCACGATGGTCGTTGATTTCATAAGCTAGACGCTTTTTACCCATTTCTTTCTCGTTAGCGATTTCCGCACCATTATCAGTAAGGATAGTCTTCGCTCTTTCTTTAACAGATGTAAGAGCATCCTCTTCAAGATTTGGACGGACGATGTACATGATTTCGTACTTTTTCATTCCGGTCACCTCCTTTTGGTCTAAACGGCCCAACAATAGGGCAAGGAGTAAACTATCAACATTTCAATAAAAATCGATAATTACTCACAATAAAGAATTATAGCAAAAACTCTAGCGAAACACAAGACATGAATAAAAAAAGGAAAAAGCATTCAGCTTTTTCCCGGATTCCATCTTTATCTATTAAACATTAAAGCGGAAGTGAACGACATCTCCGTCTTTCATTTCGTATTCTTTACCTTCCAGCCTTACTTTTCCTTTTTCCTTCGCTGCTGCCATGTTTCCAGCAGCAGTCAGATCATCATATGCTACAACTTCAGCACGGATGAACCCGCGTTCAAAGTCTGTATGGATGATCCCGGCACATTGCGGAGCTTTCATGCCTTTTCGGAATGTCCATGCACGGACCTCTTGAACTCCGGCTGTAAAATACGTAGCCAGGCCAAGCAATGAGTATGAAGCACGAATCAATTGATCAAGACCCGCTTCCTTGATGCCCAGCTCTTCCAAAAATGCTTTTTTCTCGTCGCCTTCAAGCTCTGCGATCTCTTCTTCGATCTTTGCACAGATAACGATAACCTCAGCATGTTCACGTGCAGCATATTCTCTTACCTTCTCTACATGCTCGTTTCCGCCTTCCAGCAAGTCTTCTTCACTTACATTCGCAGCATAAAGAATCGGTTTCATGGTCAGCAGATGCAGTCCATAAACGATTTTCTTTTCTTCCGGCGTAAGTTCGACGCTTCTTGCAGGCAATTCATTTAAAAGCGCATCCTTAATTTTTACAAGAACACTGAATTCAGCAACGGCTTCTTTGTCCTTTGACTTGGCCAGTTTCTCAACACGGACAATCCGCTTATCCACCGTCTCCATGTCTGCAAAAATCAATTCCAGATTGATGACTTCAATATCATCGATTGGATCGACTTTTCCGGAAACGTGAGTGATGTTTTCGTCTTCAAAACAGCGGACAACTTGAAGAATAGCGTCTACCTGGCGGATATGTGACAAGAACTTGTTTCCAAGTCCCTCACCTTTGCTCGCGCCTTTTACGATTCCGGCGATATCTGTAAATTCAAAGGCTGTCGGCACTACTTTTTTAGGCTGGACCATCTCGGTCAGCTTGTGCAGACGGTCATCCGGCACCTCAACAATTCCTACGTTCGGGTCAATCGTACAAAACGGATAGTTGGCTGATTCAGCCCCGGCTTGCGTGATGGCATTAAAAAGCGTCGATTTCCCTACATTGGGAAGACCGACAATCCCAGTTGTTAAAGCCATATATTCCACTCCTCATTGATCTCATCAATTTGATTATATATTTTGTCGTTCCATACTTGTTTGCACATCTTTCATAATTATAGGGTGTCAGCCGCCAAAAGACAAGCCGAACCAGTTAAAGCAAGAAAAGCTCCAGCACCCTGATAAGATCCTCGGATGTTAAGAATAGCCCTTCATTTCCTTGAAAGCGCTGGAACTGGACGCCGTTTCTATGCAATCAAAAAAACAGAACCAAGCATTGGCCGGTTCTGTTGCTCTTTATGTTCCACGTGGAACGCTCTGACTGTCTCTTACTCCTGGTGTGAAACGAGCACTTTTTTCAGCTTTTTAACAAAATCTTTTCTGGGGATTAAAACACTGTGCTGACATCCTATGCATTTGATTCGGATATCAGCTCCCATACGGATGATCTTCCAGCGGTTTGTTCCGCATGGGTGAGGTTTTTTCATTTCTACTTCATCGTTTAAAAAGAATTCTTTACCTTCCAAGTCTTTCACTCCCCCGAACATTCGCTTTTTTTCTATTCTATAAAGAAACTCGCAATGAGACAATGAATTTTATCCATTAGCTCTCGGAAACTGTTTTATGGTAAGAAATCAGCTTCTGATAAGGCAGTTCGATGCCTTCTTCATCCAATTTTATTTTTATGGCTTTCTTTAGCTCCCTCGCCACTTTAAAATGTGTCATCGGAAGCACTTCTGCGGTCACCCGGATCACGATTTCTGCAGCTGCGACAGCCTGGATGCCAAGAACTTCAGGTTCTGCGACCATCTCGGGATATTTCGGTGTTTCTTCTCTTACGACTTCTTCAATGATCGCTTGCGCCCTGTCGATATCTTCTTCATAAGCGATACTGACATCAACCACGGCGATGCTGTTATGAATAGAAAAGTTGGTCACTTCGGTTATGGAAGAATTTGGAAGGATATGCAGCTCACCTGTCCATTGTTTTAATTTGGTTGTCCGGAGCCCAATTTCCTCCACCGTTCCTTCAAAGTTATTGATCCTGACAAAATCGCCTACTGCAAATTGCTGTTCAAAAATGATGAAAAATCCTGTGATTACGTCTTTTACCAGGTTCTGCGCGCCAAAACCAATAGCCAGCCCAACGACACCAGCACCTGCCAACAAAGCTTTCACATCAATATTGAATTCACTGAGGAGCATCAGCAAAGCAATAAAATAAACAAGATAGGCGGCAACGTTGTCCAATAGCCGAATAAGTGTGTTTTCTCGCCGCTCTGACATTCGGAGCGGGCTTTTCATCCGGATTTTAAAGATATTGTCTATGGCAGCTCGAACAATTTTAACGACAATCACCGAGCCGAAAATAATGGCAGTAATCTTGAGCACTTTCATGCCCAGATTAATCCATAATTCCCCATTTCCTACCTGTTTATAGATTTCATCTGCTTGATGGATCACACTGAGTATTTCCACTCGTTTCCAACCTCCATAATGTTCTTAACTATGCATTAATGTACCCAATTTCGGTTGAACTTTCAACGAATAAAAACGAAATCTTTTCTATGCCTGCTCAGGTTAAAAAGGGAGCGAAGGGGGTATAAAACCCTTAACCCCAAAATAAGCAAATAAGCGGCCATGGACCTTCAGCTTGTCCTTCCTGCATTTTTACTGAGAAATCAGGTGCCCGGCTTTGCCGGGTTTCATAAAAAGCCTCTGGTAACCCGCTTCACACATGTATAGTATTGCCATTTAGTCCGTATACTGGTAGTAACATTTTAAAGGAGTGGATTCTATGTTCCTTAAAAGGAAGCTCGTTCCCGACAAGCTTTTTCAATATAAAATGCACCACGAGGAAAAAGATGCATGCATGGTCATCACAGAAAAAATTGGGAACCTTCTTCCTAACACGCAAACGACACCCGTAGTGGTGGTTTGTATTGGGACAGATCGATCCACGGGCGATGCGCTGGGCCCTCTTGTCGGAACCAAACTTCATGCGATCAAAGCCTTTCCCTTCCATGTGTACGGAACCCTGGACCAACCTGTCCACGCAGTAAACCTCTCAGAAAAACTTAAAATGATTGAAAAAAAACATCCTAACGCTTATATCATTGGCATTGATGCCTGCCTTGGAAAGCTGAATCATGTCGGAATGATTTCCATTGGCGATGGACCGGTGAAGCCAGGAGCCGGCGTTAATAAAGAACTTCCTCCGGTAGGAGATATGCACATGACGGGAATCGTTAACGTCAGCGGATTTATGGAATATTTCGTGCTGCAGAACACCCGGCTGAGCATTGTTATGAAAATGGCCGAACTCATTGCAGACTCCCTCTATTTCGCATCAATGAGCCAGCGGGTGAAGAAGAATATCACCCCTCTTCCGCTCAAAAAAGATGATTTGTATAACATTCAATGAAAAAAGCTGTTTTCGTAACCTTTGTTGCTCTTAGGAGTGGTTGATTTCCGCTTCAGGATGCTCGCTTTCCGCGNNGCTGCTGAAGGTCAATTTTCGCCTTTCAGGACAGCCCCTTTTTAGATTAAACTTCCGGCAAAGCCAGACAGCTTGTCCCAGTAATAGACGATACTAACGATGGTGATCGTAAAGAGAAGCGCAGGGAGGAGGTTGGCTACCCGTATTTTCGTTAAACCCAGAATATTTAAGCCGATGGCAAGAATCATGATTCCGCCTGTACCTGTAATTTCCACTATCATCTGCTTCATTAGATCCGCAGGTACGATGCGGTCAATCTGGGTAGCAAACAAAGCAATCACTCCCTGATACAATACAACGGGAACAGCTGAAAAGATTACCCCTACTCCTAAAGCAGAGGTGAAAAAGATCGCACAGAACCCATCAATCAAGGCTTTTGTATAAAGTACAGCATGATCATGCCTTAATCCGCTGTCCAGAGCACCTACAATGGACATCGCTCCAATGACAAAGACAAGGGTAGCCGTAACAAAAGCATTGGCGATCCCGCCTTTTTCTTTTCCTCCAAGCTTATTTTCAAGCCAGTCGCCCAGCTGGCCAAGTTTGCCTTCCAGATCCAGCCGTTCTCCAAGTACTCCGCCTATAGCCAGACTGGCAATCACGATTAAAAACTGTTTGCTTTTCAGTCCCATGCCGATACCAAGAATAATAACCGCAAGCCCCATCGCCTGCATGATGGTTGCTTTTGTTTTCTCGGGTATATTCCTCCAGAACAAACCAAGCAGACTTCCGATTACGATCGCCAGGCCGTTCACCAATGTCCCTAATAATGCCAATGTCTTTCCCGCCTTTTCATCTGATATACAAGCTGTGTTTTCAAGCTTAAAATCTAAGTCTGTTTTCGTAACCTTCGTTGCCTTAGGAATGGTTGATTTCCGTTAAAGGATTCTCGCTTTCCGCGGGGCGTGCGCTGAGCCTTACCGGCGCGTGCGCCTACTTTCTCGCCCTGTGGGTCTCACCTGTCCCGCTTCCCCCGCAGGACAAGGAAGGCTTCGGCAGCGTTATATCGCACGAAGAAAATGTGAAATTCATTTTCGAGGAGTCTCGCACCTTCCACTCCAATCAACATAGCAATGAAGGCTATTTGCGAAAATGTTCCAAAAGCCACAATCTTTTAGAAAAGAGCCAAATCTAAAAAAAAGTAAAACCACCGCTGCGATGGTTTTACTGCTTTCCAATCAGATCCAGAATCCGTTCTAAATCCTCATCGGAGAAAAACTCAATTTCTATCTTGCCCTTACTCTTCGTTCGTTTAATGGAAACCGAGGTTCCAAAATGATCGCGGAGAGTCGATTCTTTTTCAATCAGGAAGATATTTTTTTCCTGGCTTTTTTTCTTTGTTTCACGTGAAACATTCTGATTGACCTGCTGGATCAGTTTCTCAAGCTGGCGGACGTTCATCTTGTCGTTCACACACTTTTCGACGACAGCCTGCATTTTTGTTTTCTTTTTCAATCCCAGCAAAGCTCTACCATGGCCCATGGATAAAACGCCTTTAGAAAGCATTTCCTGAACAGGCTCCGGGAGCTGCAATAAGCGGACAAAGTTGGCAATATGCGGTCTGCTTTTGCCTACCCGGCCGGCCAGCTCTTCCTGAGTCAGTTTAAGGTGCTCCATCAGTTTTTGATAAGCCTGCGCTTCTTCGATCGGATTCAGATCTTCCCGCTGCAGGTTCTCTATGAGGGCGATCTCCATCATCTTTTGCTCCGTAAAATCACGGACGATGACAGGCATGGTTTTCAGCCCTGCTTCTTTCGCTGCCCTGAAACGTCGTTCACCTACTACAATTTCATAGCCTTTTATGCTTTTTCTTGCAATAATAGGCTGCAGAACTCCGTGCTCCATAATAGAGTCCCTTAATTCTGCAATGGCTGATTCACTAAACACTTTCCTCGGTTGATAGGGGTTGGGGCGCAAATCCTTTACGTTAATTTCAGTTACAGCATCCTCTTTTTCAAGTTCTGTACCCGGAAAGAATGCATTAATTCCTTTACCTAACCCTTTCGCCACTGCCAATCACTTCCTTCGCTAATTCTAAATAAACCTCTGCACCTCTGGATTTTGGGTCGTAAATAATAATCGGTTTTCCATGGCTTGGCGCTTCAGAAAGACGAACGTTTCTTGGAATAATGGTCGTATAGACTTTATCCTGAAAGTACTTTTTCACTTCTTCAATAACCTGGATTCCTAAATTAGTTCTGGCATCGAGCATCGTCAAGAGCACACCGGCAATCATAAGGTCCGTGTTCAAATGCTTCTGCACAAGCCGGACGGTGTTTAAAAGCTGACTCAGGCCTTCCAGCGCATAGTATTCACATTGTACCGGGATGAGCACTGCATCCGCTGCTGTAAGTGAGTTAATCGTCAGCAATCCCAATGAGGGAGGGCAGTCGATGATAATGAAATCATATTGGCTGCTGACCGAAGAAAGAGCTCTTTTCAGTCTTACTTCCCTTGATATCGTCGGCACCAGCTCAATTTCTGCACCAGCCAGCTGTATCGTAGAGGGCAATATATGTAATCCTTCACAAATCGTTTCTAAAATGATGTCCTTCACTTCTGCATCGTCAACAAGTACGTTATAAATACACTGATCAATATCGCCTTTGTCAACTCCCACACCGCTCGTAGCATTTCCCTGCGGGTCTATATCAACAAGTAAAACCTTTTTGCCGAAATAAGCCAGACACGCTCCGAGGTTCACGGATGTAGTTGTTTTCCCAACACCACCCTTTTGATTGGCAATTGCAATGGTTTTAGCCACGATGACACCTACCTCAATTCTTTACGAGAGTTCATTTCCTTTATCATATCATGAATATCTGCATTTTCTTATGGAAATCTATCAAAAAAAAACAGAAAAAGTTTTTTATAAGAGAACATAATAAAAAGCCCTTCTCACATCAAAATAAGAAGGGCTTTTTGCATTATTTTTTCGGAATTCTAATAGTGAACTGATAGAATTCTTCGTGATCTTCTTCTTCCGTGTTAATCGTCAATCCGCTCTTTAATACCATGTCGACAGATTGTCTGACCGTATTAATGGCAAGCCGAGTATCTTTACTGAAAGATTTTCTCTTTGCGACAGGCTTTTTCTCGGTATTTTCCCCTTCGATCATCCGTTTCACACGTTCTTCTGTCTGTTTTACATTCAGATGCTTCTCTAAAATTTCCTGCAGGACCGCTTCCTGTTTGTCTGGAGTTTTTAAAATGATGAGAGCTCTTGCATGCCGTTCTGTGATCTGCTTCAACAATAATGCATCCTGGATAGGCTGGGGAAGTTTCAGCAGACGGAGCTTGTTGGCGACCGTAGACTGCCCTTTCCCAAGTTTTTGGGCAAGGCTCTCCTGGGTAAGGCCGTGGATCTCAAGAAGCTTCGCATAAGCCATGGCTTCCTCGATGGCGGTAAGCTCTTCTCGCTGCAGGTTCTCGATCAGTGCAACAGAGGCTGTCTGAGAGTCATCAAATTCCTTTATAATAGCCGGAATGGTCTCCCAGCCCAGTTTTTGTACTGCTCTCCACCGCCGTTCACCGGCGATGATTTCATAGGATTGTTCCCCCGATGGCCGGACAACAATCGGCTGGATGATTCCATGAGTCTCAATCGTTTGGGATAACTCTTCAATTCTTTCATCTATAAAAACGGTACGAGGCTGGAATTGATTCGGATGGATATCTTTGACCTGGAGTTGCAGAATTTCTTCATTTTCGTTCTTCTCTTCAGCTTCAGCTGTCTGATTTTTTTCACCGATGCCGAATAAGCGTGAAAAAGGATGTTTCATATGAATGACACCACCTTTTGTTATCTATCTTAGATTTTCGCTCTGCCCATCAGTTTTCCTGCCAGATTTTGAAATTTCTTTGTTCCTCGCGGGATATGTAGACCGGATGTTTCACGTGAAACATTCGGCTTATGAATCAGGAAAGAGGATTCTTATTTGGCGTCCCAGGCTTTCTTGGGTATTTCTTTGGTGTGGTTTTTACTTTATCCACCAGAACGATGTATCTGTCACTGTTCTCAACCGGAAGCTTAAAGGAATAAACATCTTTTACGCTGCCGCCCAGCATTTGAACGGCTTTTTTGCTGTCCTTCATTTCGTCCGGAAGCTGTGAGCCTTTCATAGCAAGGAAATGGCCTCCCTTTTTAACAAGGGGAAGACAAAGCTCGCTCAATACCGACATCCTGGCAACCGCGCGGGCCATGACAAGATCATAAGCCTCTCTTATCTCTGGGCGGTGTCCGAACGTTTCTGCACGGTCATGAAACAACGAAATATCGGTTAATTCCAGTTTTTTTGAAAGGTGTTCTAAGAAAGTGATTCTCTTCTGCAGCGAATCACAGATCGAGAGCTTAATTTGCGGAAAACAGATTTTCAGCGGAATTCCCGGAAAACCCGCTCCTGCACCTACATCACACACCGTTAACTCCTGATTAAAATCGAAATAGAAGGCTGCTGATAAAGAATCATAAAAGTGTTTTAAGTACACTTCTTCTTTATCCGTAATAGCTGTTAAGTTCATTTTCTCATTCCACTCGACCAGGATATGAAAATAGTCTTCGAACTGCTGGAGCTGGCGGGGAGAAAGGCTGATACCCTTCTCTGCCAACTTTTCTTGAAAGGTTGTAATATTCATTTTGTCCTCCAAAAACTTAACGTGCAAGCTTAGCTAGTTTCCCTTGCTCCAGGTAAACAAGCAAAATCGAAATATCCGCAGGGTTTACTCCCGACACCCGTGATGCCTGTCCAACTGATAGAGGACGGACTTCAAGCAGTTTTTGTTTAGCTTCAGTAGCCAGGCCGTTGATTGCACCGTAGTCCAGATCCACTGGAAGTTTTTTGTTTTCCATCTTTCTCATCCGGTCAACCTGTGCAAGCTGCTTATCGATATAACCTGCATATTTCACTTGAATTTCAACCTGCTCGGCAATAACTTCGTCCACAGGCGTTTCAGAAGGATGGATTTGAGCCACTACATCGTAGGTAATTTCGGGTCTCTTCAGGAGCGTCGCTCCTGTCATTGGCTCTTTAAGCGGGGAGCTTTTAGCCCCCTCAAGAATTTCCTGAACTTCAGGCGACGGTTTGACTGTCAGATGCTCCAAACGGTCGATTTCCTGTTTGATTTTTTCTTGCTTTTCAACAAAACGGTCATAACGCTCTTGAGGAATTAATCCAATTTCATATCCCTTTTCCGTCAGCCTGAGGTCTGCATTATCATGACGGAGAAGCAGACGGTATTCTGCACGAGATGTAAGAAGACGGTAGGGTTCATTTGTCCCTTTTGTAATCAGGTCATCAATCAGCACACCAATATAGGCATCTGATCTGCTGAGAATAAGCGGTTCTTTGTTTTGAACTTTTAAAGCCGCATTGATTCCTGCCATGACCCCTTGGCCTGCAGCCTCTTCATACCCGCTCGTTCCGTTCAGCTGGCCGGCAGTGAAAAGCCCTTCGACGTTCTTCGTTTCAAGGGAAGGCCATAGCTGTGTCGGTACGATGGCATCATATTCAATTGCATAGCCTGCACGCATTAATTCCGCTTTTTCCAATCCTGGAATAGTCGAAAGAATTTTTCGCTGAACATCTTCAGGCAAGCTCGTCGAAAGTCCTTGAACATACACTTCTTCCGTATTTCTTCCCTCAGGCTCTAAAAAGATCTGATGGCGCGGCTTGTCATTGAAACGCACGATCTTATCTTCAATAGACGGGCAATAACGCGGGCCTGTACCCTCAATCATCCCTGAATACATAGGTGAACGGTGAAGGTTTCCATTAATGAGTTCATGAGTTTCAGGACTGGTATAGGTCAGCCAGCATGGAAGCTGGTCTGTAATATACTTCGTTGTTTCATATGAAAAAGCACGGGGTACTTCATCACCTGGTTGAATTTCCGTCACAGAATAATCAATGGTTTTGCTGTTCACGCGCGGAGGAGTACCTGTTTTGAAACGGACCATCTGAAAACCAAGCTCTTGAAGATGGTATGACAAGTTAACGGATGGCTGCATGTTATTCGGTCCGCTTTCATAGGCCAGCTCACCGATAATAATCTTGCCTCTTAAGTAAGTTCCCGTCGTCAGAACAACAGCTGAAGCGTGATATTCCGCTCCGGTTTTCGTAACGACACCTTTACAGACGCCGTCCTCGATCAAGAGACGTTCCACCATACCTTGTCTTAAGGTAAGATGCTCCGTGTTTTCCATCGTTCTTTTCATTTCGTTCTGGTACAGAAATTTATCGGCCTGGGCACGCAAAGCACGTACAGCCGGGCCTTTACCTGTATTCAGCATTCGCATCTGAATGTGTGTTTTATCAATATTCCGGGCCATTTCTCCACCAAGAGCGTCAAGCTCCCGGACGACAATCCCTTTGGCAGGACCGCCGACCGATGGATTGCACGGCATATAGGCAATGGTATCTAAGTTAAGGGTTAAACACAGAGTTTCTGCCCCCATTCTTGCCGAAGCAAGTGCGGCTTCAACCCCTGCGTGGCCTGCTCCGACGACAATGACATCGAACCGGCCTGCATCATATCCCATTTTTCTTCCTCCTTTATTTCCCTAAGCAGAACTGGGAGAACAATTGGTCAATTAAACTCTCGGAAACCGTATCTCCAATAATCTCACCGAGAATCTCCCAAGCCCTGGTAATATCAATCTGAACCATATCGATCGGCAGGTTCAAATCTATTCCGTTTAACGCTTCATCTATATGGTGAATGGTTTGCTGCAAAAGGGCAATATGCCTTGAATTGGAAACATACGTCATATCCTGGGACTCGATGCCTCCCTGGAAGAAAAGCTGAGCGATCCCTTCTTCAAGCAAGTCCACTCCTTCTTCGTCAAGGAGAGAAGTGGTGATTACAGGATGTTGTCCTGCCAATTCTTTTACCCTGTCCATTTCTATTTCTTGTTTAAGGTCTGTTTTGTTGACGATCACGATAACATCAAGCCCTTTTACTGCTTCAAAAAGATTCTCGTCTTCTTGGGACAAAGGTTCGTTATTATTGACTACAAGTAAAATAAGATCTGATTCTTTAAGGACTTTTCGCGATTTTTCAACGCCGATTCGTTCAACGATATCTTCAGTTTCACGGATTCCTGCTGTATCAACAAGGCGAAGGGGAACTCCTCTTACATTCACGTATTCCTCAATCACATCGCGGGTCGTTCCGGCAACATCTGTTACGATGGCTTTGTTTTCATGAACGAGCGCATTCATCAGCGAGGATTTTCCGACGTTGGGGCGGCCGATAATAGCGGTAGACAGGCCTTCACGCAAAATCTTCCCTTGCTGTGCTGTAGTCAGGATCTTATCTACTTCCTGTTTAACAAACGTCAATTTCTCGTTCAAAAGGGAATGAGTCATTTCCTCTGCATCGTATTCCGGATAGTCAATGTTCACTTCGACATGTGCAATGGTCTCCAGCAGTGTCTGCCTTAGTTTTCCGACCAGCTTGGATAACCGCCCTTCCATCTGGTTAAGCGCCACGTTCATCGCCCGGTCTGTTTTAGCACGGATCAAATCCATAACCGCTTCAGCCTGGGACAGGTCAATCCTGCCGTTCAAAAAGGCGCGTTTTGTAAATTCGCCTGGTTCAGCCAGTCTTGCACCATTGTTGAGTACCAGCTGAAGTACACGGTTTACAGAAACAATACCCCCGTGGCAGTTGATCTCAACCACATCTTCCCTCGTAAAGGTACGAGGACCTTTCATGACCGAAACCATGACCTCCTCAACAGGTTCCCCCGTTTTTGGTTCAATGAGTTTGCCGTAATGAATCGTATGTGACTCCACTTCCTGAAGCATCTTTTTCCCTTTATATATAGAATCGGCAATGGCTATAGCCTCACTGCCGCTCAATCGTACAATGGCTATAGCACCTTCCCCCATCGGTGTGGAAATGGCCGTAATTGTATCGTATTCCATCCTTCTCACCTCTCTTTGAAACCCAAAACATACTGTATCTATTGTATTATTTCCTTTATTTGCGTTTCTAACATATCCACAGTGGATAACTCCCCTGAAAAAAACAGACATAATTATCCACAATACCTTTTAGTTTAACCTAGCAGGGATATAAAAGGCAATGAAAAAAGCCGGGTGTTTTGTTAATTTTGGCGGGTATCTTCCTTTTCAAACCAGGATCCAGCTTCAGCTTTTCCACGATCCAGCTTCAGTGTTCAGGCCCTCGAGGTCGCTTCACTCTCACACCTCAACACAAAGAGCGTGTTGCTGTGTAAGAGCTCCAGCGCTTGTCGAGCCTAACCGGACACTTCAGCTTTTCCAACTAAAAAACTCCGGGCATCAGCCCGGAGCAGATCTTACTTTTTCAAGGGGCGGATGATGACCTTGCGGAATGGCTCTGCCCCTTCAGAAGTAGTTTCTATTTTTTTATTGTTTCGCAATGCCATATGTATGGCTTTTCTTTCGTTGGAAGGCATCGGTTCGAGTGCTACTCCTTTACCAGTCGCCGAAACTTTTTGAGCTGTATGGACAGCCAGTCTTTCTAGCGATTCGCGGCGTCGTTCTCTGTAATTTTCTGCATCAATGATGATGCGGAGATAGCGGCTCGAGTGATTATTGGCTACAAGATTGGTCAGGTACTGAAGGGAGTTAAGGGTCTGTCCCCTTTTTCCGATCAAAATGGCAATCTTTTCACCCGTTAATTCCAAGATGATTTCTTCCCGCGTTTCTTTCAGTGAAATGGTAACAGGCACACCCATTTTATCGGTGACTTCCTGTAAAAAAGCAACAGCCAGCTTTACCGGGTCTGGTTTAAGAGAGACTTCTATTAAAGCTGGTTTTCCGCCAAAACCCAAAAACCCTCTTTTAGATTCTTCGAGTACTTTTACCTCAACCTCTTCTTTAGAAGCATGAAGCTCGGCCAATGCTGTGGAAACTGCTTCTTCAACTGTTTTTCCCGTTACCTTTATCTGTTTCACTTTTTAGCTCCCCTATCAATTTCATTTTTCTTATTCTTTTTCGGGGCTGTAATAAAATAAGTCTGTACGATCATAAATAAGTTACCAATTACCCAGTAGAGTGATAATGCTGCAGGGAAATTAACCGCAAATACAACAATCATGACCGGCATGATATAAAGAAGCATTTTCATTTGCGGGTTCGGGTTGTCCGTGCCACCCATCATAATTTTCTGCTGAAGGAAGGTGGTAAGACCCGCAACAACAGGCAAGATATAATAAGGGTCATGCACACCTAAATCGAACCATAGGAAGCTGTGATTCTTAATTTCCTGAGTACGCATAATCGCATGGTAAAAACCAAGCAGGATCGGCATCTGAATCAGCAATGGCAGACAGCCCGCCAAAGGGTTAACCCCTTGGGATTGGAACAGCTGCATTGTTTCCTGCTGAAGCTTCTGCTGCGTTGTTGCATCTTTGGAACTGTATTTCTCACGCAGTTTTTGAAGTTCTGGCTGGATGTTTTGCATAGCTTTCGAACTTCTTGTCTGCTGAATCATGAGCGGCAGCAAAGCCAAACGAATAAGAATCGTTACAACCACAATGGACAGACCATAGTTGTTGCCCATCATTTCAGCAAACTGTGTAATAACCCATGAGAGCGGATAAACAAAATATTCATCCCAAAATCCGGTACTTTCGGGGGTAATCGGCGTTTTAGTCGAGCTGCAGCCAGATAACAGTACCATTAAACTGACTAAGGCAAACGTAATTCCTAATTTCTTTCGCACTCCTCATCCTCCTTAAAGCGTTGTTTCTTTATTTTCGGCGATTCTTTCTTTCAGGCACAGGATCAATTCCGCCTGGATGGAAAGGATGGCATTTTAATATACGTTTTAAAGTCAGCCAGGTTCCTTTGATTGCTCCAAATCGCTGAATTGCTTCAATTCCATAGGTCGAACATGTGGGATAAAACCGGCAAGTTGGCGGAGTCATTGGGGAAATAAATCGCTGGTAAAAACGGATGATCAAAATAAAAAGCCGTTTCATTTTCGCCTTCCCTTAGACTGTCTAATCGAACCGGCTCGCTGTAAAACGTGTAGAAGGCTTTTTTCCATCTCAAAAAAATCCATATCTGCTGTTGGATTTCTGGCAATAATGATGTAATCTCTTCCGGATGTGATCTCTTCTTCATGCTTCATGAAGATTTCTTTGACCACACGCTTTATCCGGTTCCGGGTCACCGCATTTCCGACCCGCTTGCTGACTGATAATCCAAGCCGCAGATGAGGCTGATCGCTTTTTTCCAGCGCATATATTACAAATTGGCGATTGGCAGACGATTTTCCTCTTTTAAATACTTCTTGAAATTCTTCATTTTTCTTGATGCGCTTTTTCTTTTCCATCCGGCAACACTCCACCTGGATCTGATACGGCTTATTTATTCATTCAATTACTATTAACAGTATCGGTTACTTATTTTAATCTAAACTGATTTCTGCTATTCCTACATCAGAAAAAAGACCACTGATGTCAGTGGCCTATGCAGATAATACTTTTCTTCCTTTTTGGCGGCGGCGAGCAAGAACTTTACGGCCGTTCTTAGTTGCCATACGCGCACGAAAACCATGTACTTTCTTACGTTTACGGTTATTTGGTTGGAACGTTGGTTTCATTATATATTACACCTCCCTGAGGATATATCAAAAAAGACAGTCTAAGTAAGTATAAGGATGCTACCCTCGATTTGTCAAGTCTTCGCAGAATTTAATTATAAAAACAGGAAAACTCCCCAGAGTAAAACTTTTGCTGATCCGTACGGCAGTTTTCGTTTTCATCCCCCCTGTGGATACTTTTTTCGACACTTTTTTCATTATCCACACCCTTTATCGACAAGTTTTACACAAAATCTAGTGCTGTGGACAACATCCGTACACAAGTTGTAGGGGTTGTGGATAAGTACGAAAAACACATTGCATTCATGGGATTTATTTGTTATGATTGTTGTGTTTTAACTCGTTGATAACTTCATGCGACAATGTTTTTATCCACAGCGTGTGGATAAAGTTGTGGACAGTTTAAAATTGATGTTTATAAGGTTGTCCACATCCTCTGTATGACTTATCTTATACTGATTT
The DNA here is from genome assembly GCF_036216745.1 of Fictibacillus sp. B-59209. Taxonomy (NCBI): domain Bacteria; kingdom Bacillati; phylum Bacillota; class Bacilli; order Caryophanales; family Fictibacillaceae; genus Fictibacillus; species Fictibacillus sp. B-59209. The sequence continues at coordinate 71,189 of NZ_JARMMC010000013.1, forward strand.
TCTACTATATTAATAGATTGTGCACTTTTGCTGTGAATAGTATATTTATTCGATTATATACATATCGCTGTACAAGGCTTGAACAACATCAAGCGTTTTGTGAAAAGTGCCTTTATAAGCCTCAAGATGAACCTTTACCCGCGACGGCTATTTTATGATTGGAACATCAAATCTGGTTTCACTCATTAAAAATTGCCCTCGACTGTCTTGAGGTTTTCTTTCGCGCTGCCTTTGAATTTAAGCTGTACGCAAGGAAGAAAAAGCCTCGTTTATATAAATATTTTTAGGAGGGACAGTTGGTGGAAAATATTAATGACCTATGGAACAAAGCACTGGCTGCCATGGAAAAGAAGGTCAGCAAGCCCAGCTTTGAGACATGGTTGAAGTCCACAGCGGCACATGCACTGCAAAATGATACGCTTATCATTACTGCACCGAACGAGTTTGCCCGCGACTGGCTGGAATCCCGTTATTCCACCCTGATCTCGGAAACCCTTCAGGATGTAACCGGTGCTGCGCTGGATGTCAAATTCATCATTCCTCAAAATCAGATGGAAGAAGAAGTTGACCTTGAAAAAGTGTTAAAGAAAACACAAAAAGTAAATGTAGAGCAGCAAGAAGAAGTGAAACAAAGCATGCTGAATCCGAAGTACACATTTGACCGGTTCGTTATCGGGTCAGGGAACCGATTCGCCCATGCTGCTTCTCTAGCGGTGGCTGAAGCTCCCGCCAAAGCCTATAATCCTTTGTTTATCTATGGAGGCGTAGGTTTGGGGAAGACCCACTTGATGCATGCGATCGGCCATTATGTGATCGACCATAAACCCAATGCCAAAGTGGCGTATTTGTCCTCTGAAAAGTTTACAAATGAGTTCATTAACTCGATCCGTGACAACAAAACTGTCGAATTTAGAAATAAATTCAGGAGTGTTGACGTTCTATTGATTGATGATATTCAGTTTTTGGCGGGAAAAGAACAGACTCAGGAAGAATTTTTTCATACGTTCAACGCTCTTCATGAAGAAAGCAAGCAGATTGTTATTTCAAGTGACCGTCCTCCAAAAGAGATTCCTACATTAGAGGACAGGCTCCGTTCCCGTTTTGAATGGGGGCTGATTACAGATATCACTCCGCCGGACCTTGAGACGAGAATTGCGATTCTGCGTAAAAAAGCGAAAGCAGAAGGATTGGACATTCCAAATGAAGTGATGCTTTACATCGCGAATCAAATCGACACCAACATCCGTGAACTGGAAGGTGCTTTGATCCGTGTTGTTGCCTATTCTTCTCTTATAAACCAGGATATGAATGCGGATCTGGCAGCAGAGGCATTGAAGGACATCATTCCTTCCTCTAAACCGCGTATGATCACGATTCATCATATTCAAGAGATTGTCGGCAGGCATTATAATATCAAGCTTGAAGATTTCACTGCCAAGAAGAGGACAAAGTCTGTTGCCTTTCCTCGACAGATCGCTATGTATCTCGCAAGGGAGCTGACCGACAATTCACTGCCTAAGATCGGCGAAGAATTTGGGGGAAGGGACCATACGACTGTCCTGCACGCTCATGAGAAAATTTCAAACTTAATGGTTTCCGACCAGCTGCTGCAAAAGAATATCAAGGAAATTCACGATCAGCTAAAATCGTAGTGCCTCTATAAGCACCTGTTTTTGCTGTGAATACTGTGAATAACCGGTACATGCTTATACACAGTCTGTCCACATGTGGATAGGCTGTTCTTCCTTTAACTTATTGCAGTTATCCACAGATTCACAGGCCCTACTATTACTACGACTATTTTTTATTTAAAAAAAATGAATAATATAACACAATTTCAAAATGAAAATGTTCAGGGGGATGACGATGAAATTTCAAATTAACCGAAGCCAGCTAATTGAAGGTGTTCAAGATGTAATGAAGGCCGTTTCTTCACGAACAACGATACCAATTTTGACAGGGATCAAAATGGACGTACATAGTGAAGGAATGACATTAACCGGCAGTGATTCCGATATATCCATTGAACGTTTGATTCCTATGGAAGAGAACGGAACTGTCAATTTAGAAGTTCAAAAACCAGGAAGTATCGTGCTGCAAGCAAGGTATTTCTCTGAAATCGTTAAAAAACTGCCAAATGATACGGTTGAAATCGAAGTCGGAGAACGTTTTGAAACAAAGCTTCGTTCGGGAGCATCCGAATTCAGCCTGGTTGGCCTGGATCCTGAAGAATATCCTCGCCTTCCTCAGATTGAAGAACAAAATGTGTTCAGTATTCAAGGAGATCTGCTTCGCCAAATTATCAGGCAAACTGTCTTCGCGGTGTCCACGTCAGAAACACGCCCTATATTAACTGGGGTGAACATCAAGCTTGAGGATGGCGTATTAAGCTGTGTAGCAACAGACAGCCATCGCCTCGCACTGCGCACAGCAAGAATTGAGAGCAACACGGAAGAATTATCGTTCCAGAATGTTGTCATTCCAGGTAAAAGCCTGAATGAACTTTCGAAGATCGTAGAAGAATCCAGTGAACTGGTTCAAATCGTTGTGACCGATAATCAAGTACTGTTCAAAACGAAGAATACATTGTTCTTCTCCCGCCTGCTTGACGGCAATTATCCTGATACGAGCAAGCTGCTTCCCAGTGAGAGCAAAACAACACTCGGATTATCTACGAAAGATTTCCTGCAGGCGATTGACCGAGCCTCCCTTTTAGCAAGAGAGGGCAGAAATAATGTGGTCAAGCTGGCCACATTGGATAACCAGACAGTCGAGATCTCTTCCAACTCACCGGAAATCGGAAAAGTTTACGAGAATGTCATCACTGAATCGATGGAGGGAGAAGAACTTAAGATTTCGTTCAACGCGAAGTATATGATTGATGCCCTTAAAGCGATGGATTGTACAGAAATTAAAGTCTTGTTTACAGGTGCTATGCGGCCGTTCCTTATCACACCTGTAGAAAATGAGACAGTTAAACAGCTCATTCTTCCTGTCAGAACGTATTAAGAACATAAATAACGCATAAAAAGCTGCTGGTCTTTATCCGGCAGCTTTTATGCCTTTTCATAAAGAGGATAAAAATGAAAATACTAGCTATAAAAGGGGTGTAACGATGGAAACTGTAAAAATAACAACCGAGTATATTACGCTGCAGCAGCTTTTAAAACAGGTAGATGCCATCTCTAGCGGAGGAATGGTAAAATGGTATTTAGCAGAGAATGAAGTGCTGGTTAACGGTGAACCTGAAAACCGCAGAGGCAGAAAGCTTTATGAAGGCGATGCGGTTTCTGTTCCCGATTTAGGTGAATTTACTGTAGCGAGATAGATGGGGGTATCCCGTTGTATATTGAAGAATTAAGCATTAGGAACTACCGGAATTATTCGTCCCAGGAGATTAACTTTGAAAACAAAGTGAACGTGTTTCTTGGTGAAAACGCACAGGGTAAAACAAATGTAATGGAGGCCATCTATGTGCTTGCGATGGCTAAATCCCACAGGACTCCCCGTGATAAAGAATTAATCTATTGGGACGAAGAATATGCTAAAATAGAAGGACGGGTTCAAAAAAGGACCGGACCATTCAGTTTAAGCCTGGTCATTTCGCAAAAAGGAAAGAAAGCAAAAGTCAATGGACTTGAACAGCGGAGGCTGACTGATTATATAGGGGCATTAAATGTCGTCATGTTTGCACCTGAGGATTTGAATCTTGTAAAAGGGAGTCCGCAGGTGCGACGTCGTTTTATCGATATGGAGATCGGACAGGTCAATCCTGTATATCTCCACTACCTGACCCAATATCAAAAAGTCCTCGCTCAGCGCAACTCGCTTTTGCGGGATATGCAGCGGAACCGTTCAAAAGAAAACGGAGTCATGCTGGATATCCTGACTGAACAAATGATTCAGTCGGCTGCAAGAGTTACAGAAAAACGCATGAGCTATATGAAACTGCTTCAAAGCTGGGCCGATCCGATCCATCACGGGATCAGCCGGGGGCTTGAAAGGCTGGAAGTTTTATATAAACCGACCATTGAGGTATGTGAAGAGCAAGATTTGTCGAAAATGATAGAAGCTTATGAACAAAAGTTTGTTAAAATAAAAGATAGAGAACTAGAGCGAGGGACCACTCTTTTCGGACCGCACCGTGACGACCTGCTTTTCCACGTGAACGGAAAAGATGTGCAAACATTCGGTTCACAGGGCCAGCAGAGAACTACTGCGCTTTCGATCAAACTTGCAGAAATCGATCTCATTCATTCAGAAGTCGGGGAATATCCACTGCTGCTGCTGGATGACGTTTTATCAGAACTTGATGATTACAGGCAGTCTCATCTGCTGAACACTATTCAAGGCAAAGTACAAACGTTTGTTACCACAACAAGTGTGGAAGGTATTCATCATGAAACGCTGGAAAAGGCGGCAACGTACCATGTCGAACAAGGTGCGATTGAACGGATAAGGTGAGGTGAACCATGTTACTTCATATTGGCGAAGAAGCGGTGATCCAGCAAAAAGATATCGTAGCTATTCTGGATTACCATGCTCTTGAAAGCTCGGAATTAATGAACGACTTTTTAAGGCAGCACAAAGAAAAGAAAAGCATGGTCAATCTATGCGACACAAATCCAAAATCCGTTATCATCACAAAGAAACAGGTTTATATCTCCCCTCTATCCTCGATCACACTGAAAAAACGGGCAGGAGAACGTATTGATTTTGCCCATAGCTGGTATTTAAAATAAAAGGCTTTATTTGAAATTGTTCCCGAAACCGAAATGTAGGTGAAGAAAAAATGACTACTGATCAGAAATTAGAACAGCATTATGATGAAAGTGATATTCAGGTATTAGAAGGGCTCGAAGCTGTCCGCAAACGTCCCGGAATGTACATCGGTTCCACGAACGTAAAAGGGTTGCACCACTTAGTGTGGGAAATCGTCGATAACTCGATCGATGAAGCTTTGGCTGGTTACTGTGATGTGATTACTGTCACGATTGAAAAAGATAACAGCATTACTGTTACGGACAATGGACGAGGTATTCCTGTTGGGATTCAAGAAAAAATGGGACGTCCTGCTGTAGAGGTCATCATGACCGTACTTCATGCCGGCGGTAAATTTGGCGGCGGAGGTTATAAAGTATCCGGAGGACTTCATGGTGTTGGTGCGTCCGTTGTAAATGCGCTTTCCAGTGAAATGGATGTAACCGTCCATCGTGACGGCAAGATTCATTATCAGCAGTACCACCGCGGTGTTCCAGCGGCCGACCTGGCTGTGATTGGAGAAACAGACAAACGGGGAACGATCATTCACTTTGTTCCGGATAAAGAAATCTTTACGGAAACGAGGGAATTTGACTTTGCTACACTCTCTCAAAGGATTAGAGAACTTGCCTACCTTAATCGCGGAATCAAGATTATCGCTAGGGACAAGCGCGAAGAAGAGCCAGTCGAACAGGAGTACCATTATGAAGGCGGGATCAAATCCTACGTTGAACACATCAACCGCGCACGTGAAGCCATTCATGAGCCGATCTTCATCGAAGGAGAGAAAGATGGAATCTCTCTAGAGATCGCACTTCAGTATAACGACAGCTATACGAGCAATATCTATTCTTTCGCCAACAACATTAACACGCATGAAGGCGGAACCCATGAGTCTGGGTTTAAAACCGCGTTAACACGTGTCATCAATGATTATGGGCGCCGAAACAATATGTTCAAAGACAGCGATACAAACTTGTCGGGTGATGATGTGCGTGAAGGTTTGACTGCCATCATCTCCATCAAGCATCCAGATCCACAGTTTGAAGGACAGACGAAAACGAAACTTGGTAACTCTGAGGCGAGAACGATTACTGAATCTCTATTCTCTGAACAGTTCTCCACCTTTATGCTGGAAAATCCAAATATCGCCAAGCGGGTACTGGAAAAAGGGATGATGGCGCTTCGTGCGCGCGTCGCTGCCAAAAAAGCCCGCGAGCTGACACGCAGAAAAAGCGCACTTGATGTTTCTTCTCTTCCAGGTAAACTGGCAGACTGTTCTTCAAAGGACGCCAGCGTATCTGAATTGTACATCGTTGAGGGTGACTCGGCAGGTGGATCAGCCAAACAAGGGCGCGACCGCCATTTTCAGGCGATTCTGCCATTGCGGGGAAAAATCATCAACGTAGAAAAAGCACGTCTTGATAAAATCTTATCAAACAATGAGATCCGAGCCATCATTACGGCACTCGGTACGGGTATCGGTGAAGATTTTGATATTTCAAAAGCGAGATACCATAAAATTATCATCATGACGGATGCTGATGTCGATGGCGCTCATATCCGTACACTGCTGCTGACGTTCTTTTACCGGTATATGAGACCGATCATCGAGAATGGATATATCTACATCGCACAGCCGCCTCTTTATAAGATTCAGCAGGGCAAGCGGATTGAATATGCTTATAACGATAAAGAAATGGATAGAATTATGAAAGAGATCCCGCAGAATCCAAAACCGGGAGTTCAGCGCTATAAAGGTCTTGGAGAAATGAATCCCACTCAGCTGTGGGAAACGACCATGGATCCAGAAACAAGAACGCTGCTGCAGGTTGAACTGAAAGATGCGATGGAAGCGGATGAAACCTTTGAGATCTTGATGGGGGATAAGGTCGAACCGCGGCGTGATTTCATTCAGGAAAATGCCCATTACGTCAAAAACTTGGATATTTAACAACAGTGGAAACAGGGCATACCCCTGTTTCTCTTACCGTTTTTATAGATATTATTTGTAAGGAAATGAGTGCACTGTAAAGAGAATTTCTTATGGATCATGCAGTAAATGGAGGTTAGAACTAATGTCTGAAGCAGATCAATCCCGGGTGAAGGAAATAAATATCAGCTCGGAAATGCGTACATCATTTATGGATTATGCGATGAGCGTTATCGTGAGCCGTGCACTTCCTGATGTCCGTGACGGACTGAAGCCTGTTCACCGGCGGATTCTTTATGCGATGAACGACCTGGGCATGACCGCCGATAAAGCGTACAAAAAGTCCGCTCGTATCGTCGGGGAAGTTATCGGTAAGTATCACCCTCACGGCGACTCTGCCGTATATGAAACGATGGTTCGTATGGCGCAGGATTTTGCATATCGCCACATGCTGATCGACGGCCACGGCAACTTTGGTTCCGTGGATGGGGACGCCGCTGCGGCAATGCGTTATACAGAAGCAAGAATGTCAAAAATTGCGATGGAAATGGTCCGTGACATCAACAAGGACACGATTGACTATAAGGATAACTATGACGGCTCCGAACGTGAACCGATTGTTATGCCTTCCCGTTTTCCAAACCTCTTGGTCAACGGTACTTCCGGGATTGCTGTTGGGATGGCAACCAATATTCCTCCTCACCATCTCGGAGAAGTCATCGACGGTATTTTGGAACTCAGCCGAAATCCTGATATTTCTATTCCGGAACTAATGGAATTCATTCCTGGGCCGGATTTCCCGACAGCAGGTGAAATTTTAGGACGTGAAGGAATCAGGAAAGCTTACCAGACTGGAAGAGGCTCCATCATTATCCGTGCCAAAGCAGAGATTGAAGAACAGGCGAACGGCAAAAGTACGATTATCGTTAATGAAATTCCTTACCAAGTCAACAAAGCCCGCCTGATCGAAAAGATCGCAGAATTGGTCAGGGATAAAAAGATTGACGGCATCACTGATCTTCGCGACGAGTCAGACCGAAATGGAATGCGTATTGTCATCGAAGTCCGCCGTGATGCGAATGCCAATGTACTCTTAAATAACCTTTATAAACAGACGGCGCTGCAAACCAGCTTCGGCATCAATATGCTGGCATTGGTCGATGGGCAGCCGAAAGTACTGAACCTTAAAGAATGTCTGTATTATTACTTGAAACATCAGCAGGTCATCATCCGCCGCAGAACCGAGTTCGATCTTCGGAAAGCAGAAGCGCGTGCTCATATTCTTGAAGGCTTAAGAATTGCGCTGGATCATCTTGATGAAGTCATCGCCCTTATCCGTTCTTCAAGAACAACAGAGATTGCGCGAGACGGCTTGATGGAGAAATTCTCTCTAAGCTATGAACAGGCTCAAGCCATCCTGGAAATGAGGCTTCAACGTTTGACAGGCCTGGAGCGGGACAAGATTGAAAATGAGTATAAAGAGCTTGTCGCTCTCATTGCAGAGCTGAAAGCCATCCTGGCAGATGAGGAAAGGATTCTCGAAATCATTCGTGAAGAACTCACTGAGATCAAAGAACGCTTCAGTGATGCGCGCCGTACGAACATTACCGTCGGCTTCGACATGATTGAAGATGAGGACCTCATTCCAAGAACAAATGTCGTCATTACTTTGACGAACAAGGGATACATTAAGCGTCTTCCCATCTCCACCTACCGCTCACAGCGTCGAGGCGGCCGCGGCATCCAAGGCATGGGAACGGGTGAAGATGATTTTGTGGAACATCTCTTTACAACAAACTCTCATAATACGATCCTCTTCTTTACGAATAAAGGTAAAGTGTACCGCCTGAAAGGTTATGAGATTCCTGAAATGAGCAGAACGGCAAAAGGAATTCCGATTGTCAACATGCTCCAGGTTGAACGGGATGAAACGATTTCAGCTGTCATTCCTGTAGAAGAATTCGAGGATACGTGGTACCTCAACTTCATGACGAGACATGGGATTACGAAACGTTCTCCGCTTTCTCAGTTTGCTAATATCCGAAAAGGCGGTCTGTTTGCCATTACCTTGCGTGAAGATGACGAGCTGATGGGTGTTAAACTGACAGATGGCAGTAAGGAGATTATCGTTGGAACGAGCCAGGGAATGGCGATTCGCTATAAAGAGGATGATGTACGATCAATGGGCCGTACAGCTGCAGGAGTAAAAGCTGTAACTCTTGGCGAAGACGATTATGTCGTCGGAATGGAAGTTCTCGATGAAGCACAGGATGTATTAATCGTTACCAAAAAAGGTTACGGAAAACGTACACCAATGGAAGAATACCGTCTGCAGTCACGCGGCGGAAAAGGAATCAAAACCTGTAACATCACCGATCGAAACGGAGCGATCATCGCGCTTAAAACGGTAACGAATGATGAAGACCTCATGATTATTACCGCTGACGGCATCCTGATCCGTATGAACATGTCAGGCATCTCATCCATGGGAAGAAATACTCAGGGTGTGAAATTGATCTCCATGCACGAAGGCAACCATGTAGCCACTGTTGCGGTTGTAGAAAAAGAGCTTGATGAAGATATTGAAGACGGATTGGAAGAAGAAATGGAAGGCCACGAAGAAACACAGGCTCCAGAAGAATCTTCTAATGAAAACGATACAGAAGAATAATTGATAAAAAGAGGAAAATAATCATATATTTTCCTCTTTTTTATATGTAAAATGAAAATGAATTTCATATACATAAAAAGCGGGGAATCAAGATGATAATCCATCCTTCAGCGGCAAAAGTCGGCCAAGTTCTTGCTACCGATCATTTCGGCCGTACGAATCATCCGATTATAAAGAAGAATACTGTCCTGACAGCTGAGCACCTGGACATTTTATCGTTGTTCATGATCAGGGAAATTGAAATTGTCTCTGAAATTTCCAAAAATAAACAGACAACAAAGACTGCTCCTGAAAAAAGCAAGCCATCTCCTGTTTCTTCTATAGAGATGCCCGGTGCCTTCCTGCCTCTCTATAACGAAGCCGTAAAGCGATTTAAAGTGCTGTTCACCAACTGGAGAGCAGGTGCTCAAATCGATGTGCTTACATTAAGGAAAGCAATCGTACCTGTTGTGGAAAAAGGAATGGACCAGCCTGGGGGATTAAAGGACATGCAGCAGGCGCAAAATACAGACGATTATTTGTATCACCATGCAGTGTCTCTTTCTGTACTTAGTGCTTTCATAGCTAAAAAACTTGGATTCTCAAGAGGGGACTGTCTCCAGATCGGAGTGGCAGGCGCGCTGTGCGACTGCGGCATGTCCAAAATATCTCCAGCTATCTTAAAGAAAAAAGGGCCCTTGAACCTTCATGAGCTTAAAGAAGTGAAGCAGCATTCCATCCAAGGCTATAACATGCTTAAAAAATTGCCTGCTATAAAAGAGGGTGTTCTTCTCGGGGTCCTGCAGCATCATGAACGTCAGGATGGTAGCGGCTATCCACTCAAGGTTCATGGAAGCAAGCTTCATCCTTACAGCAGAATCCTTGCCGCAGCGGACGTCTACCTTGCGATGACTTCAGAAAGGCCCTACCGGAAAAAAATAAGTCCTTTTAAAGTCATCGAGTTATTGATGAAAGATCAATTCGGCCAGTTTGATCCAGCTATCATTCGGGCGGTGACGGACGGATTGTCTATCTTTTCAGCAGGGACGAGAGTAAGACTATCGGACGGCCAGACAGGATCTATCGTTTTTAAGGAAGACTCTCATCCTGCGAGACCGATTATCCAGCTGGATCAATCGTCCGCCATTATCTCTTTAAGGGACAACAATGATCTCTTTATTGAAGAAGTTCTCTCTGAATAACGGAAGCAAGGGAGTCCCAAAGCCAGCAGGGACTCTTTTTTTTATGTTTATACAGCTTTATTTAAAAAACACTTGCAATAGATCCATTATGGTGGTATATTTATTGAGCTTCTTGTTTTGCCTATTCTTTCAGGCGAACTTCTGATAAAAACTTTTTCAGAAAAACGGTTGACTTAATAGATGCTAGTATGGTAATCTAATAAAGTCGCCAAAACGAGCGGCACAAACTTGTTCTTTGAAAACCAAACAAAAGCCAGGTAAGTCAGGGATTTTACAATCCCATCAATTT